>JAPKCR010000162.1 GCA_026421135.1 Sulfitobacter sp.
ATCTTCGGCAGAGCTGATCCCGCCCACGCCCACTAGCGGAATATCTGTCAGCGTAGACAGGCGCGCCAGCACACGGGTAGATTTTTCAAACAGCGGTGCACCCGAAAGGCCCCCCGCTTCATCGCGGTGCTGACTATGCAGTCCGGCGCGATCCAATGTTGTGTTGGTCGCGATGATCGCAGCCACACCCGCCTGATTGGCGACATCTGCCACGTCTACGATCTCGGCTTCGGTCAGGTCTGGCGCGATTTTCAGGAACACTGGCGTTGAGCCACGCACCTCCATCACACCAGCCAAAAGTGCTGCCAATGCAGCTTTGCCCTGCAAATCTCGCAGCTTTTCGGTATTCGGCGACGAGACATTGACCGTTGCGAAATCAACGTGATCGCGGGCTTTCTCCATCACATGCGCGAAATCGGCGGCGCGGTCAGTGCTGGTTTTGTTGGCCCCAAGGTTCAGACCAACTGGAATGCCGGGCGTGCGGTCGCGCAGCCTTGCGCAAATCGCCTCCATCCCTTCGTTGTTAAAGCCGAAACGGTTGATCGCAGCGCGGTCCTCGGTCAGGCGAAACAGTCGAGGCTTGTCGTTGCCAGGTTGGGGCAGGGGCGTGGCAGCGCCGACTTCGATAAAGCCGAAACCGGCCTTGGACAGTGGCGCAATCGCGGTTGCGTTCTTGTCAAAGCCGGCGGCCAAACCCACGGGGTTAGGCAGGTCCAGTCCGGCCAAAGTGGTTTTCAATCGCTCGGATGTCACAGGCCCCGGCATAGGTGCCAGCCCCATCCTCAGGGCTGCAATCGCAAAGCCGTGCGCCGCCTCTGGGTCGATTTTACGCAGGGCGCGCAGGCCGGTTTGTTCCGCGAAACGTTTCATGCAAATTCATCCGTGATGGGCAAGGGGCCGGTCCGGATCAGCCGAGAGGTGCTGACAGCAGCCTGACGGTGAACCACAGCCAGTTTGTACCGAGGGTCCGATATCATCTGCAAGAATGCGTGTGCATTTGGATATTGGGCGATGAACATAACGTCCCATACTTCATCGCCGGGTCCGATCAACGTCGCTTCGAACTGGCCGCGCCACGCGATAGTCCCGCCAACATCAGCCAATACCGGCCCGCTTGCGGCCCCGTAATTCTTGTAGGCCTCTGCACCAGTCAGACCATCTAAGGCAAGCGCATGATCGGCGGGATAGGCGGCAACATCGCGAAGCCGCACAAGGTTTAGCATGTGCAAAGGTGTGTTGCGGTCCAACCCTTTGAAGGCATCAAATTGCGCGCGGTCGGGATCGATATACTGGGTCATTCCTTCTCAAACCCCGCAGGGAATTGATGCGCCCTGTTTTCAAGCGGCAAAGGTTGGGCCCAAGTGACATCCTCCATCTTCAGATCACGGTAAAGGTGGGGGAACTTTGCACCGCCGCGCGACACCTCCCATTTGATGTCATCGCCCAACCGGTCGGTTTCCACCGCGAGCAGGAACAATCGATCTTCGCCAGCGAAATGTTTCGCAGCCGTTTCGGCAGCTTGGGTCGCGGTTGAAAAATGAACATAGCCATCGGCCACATCAATAGGCGCACCTTGGGTCGTCCCCGCGCTGCGCAGCGCCTGCCATTCGTCAGCGCGAAATATTTTGTATATCAACATGGATCCCGTGATGCCTTGGCGGCGGCAAACGGTCAAGACCTGTGCAGCGCCGTACCCAATCTGGCATGTGACCTTGCGGCAGGGTGAATTCGCCGCAGATGGTCTTTGACAGATCGAAAAGCTGCGGCCACGATACGGCAGAAATTCAACTCTGGGGGATACCACCATGAAACGATTCCTGACCGCCACGGCAGCGCTGGCCCTGACAGCAGGCATGGCGCAGGCCGATTACAGCCTGACCATATTGCACACTAATGATTTCCATGCCCGGTTCGAGCCGATCAGCAAGTATGATGGTCCCTGTTCCGCCGAAGATAACACAGCCGGCGAATGTTTTGGTGGTACGGCCCGTCTGGTTAACGCGATCAAGGACGCCAAGGCGCGCACCAACAATTACATTCTGGTGGATGGGGGCGACCAGTTTCAAGGGTCGCTTTTCTACACCTATTACAAGGGCAAGATGGCCGCCGAGATGATGAATATGCTGGGCTATGACGGCATGACCGTGGGCAACCACGAATTTGACGATGGCCCCGAAGTGCTTGCCGGTTTTATGGACGCGCTTGAATTTCCGATCCTGATGTCGAATGCCGATATATCGGCCGAGCCACTTTTGGCGGGCAAGTTGGCAAAATCAGCGGTGATTGAACGGGGCGGTGAATTGATCGGCCTGATTGGACTGACCTCCGAAGACACCGACGAACTGGCGAGCCCCGGCGAAAACGTGATCTTTACCGATTCCGTCGCAGCCGTGCAGGGCGAGGTTGATCTGCTGACGGCGCGAGGCGTGAACAAGATCATCGTGCTTAGCCACTCGGGCTATAAGGTTGATCAAATGGTCGCTGAAAATACCACGGGTGTTGATGTGATCGTGGGTGGGCATTCCAACACTTTGCTGTCCAACACCAATGACCGCGCCGAAGGGGCATACCCCACGATGGTCAAGGAAACGGCCATCGTGCAGGCCTATGCATACGGTAAATATCTGGGCGAACTGAATGTGACCTTTGACGACGAAGGTAACGTCAAAGAAGCCTCGGGTGAGCCTGTGTTGATCGACGCGGCTGTTGTCGAAGACGAAGGAACCGTAGCCCGCATCGCCGAACTGGCACAGCCGCTGGACGAGATCCGCAACAAGGTCGTTGCCGAAACATCCGAAATGATCGACGGCGACCGTGCCGTATGTCGTGTCATGGAATGCCCTATGGGCAATCTGATTGCCGACGCAATGCTGGCCCGTGTGGCCGATCAGGGCGTTCAAATCGCAGTCCAGAACAGCGGTGGTATCCGGTCGTCGATCGACGCGGGCGAAGTCACGATGGGCGAGGTTCTTTCGGTGCTGCCGTTCCAGAATACGCTGTCCACGTTTCAGGTGTCTGGTGCCACAATCCTTGAGGCACTTGAAAACGGTGCCAGCCAGATTGAAGAGGTCGCAGGCCGCTTTCTGCAGGTGTCGGGCATGACATATAGCGTGGATGCAAAAGCCGAAGCAGGCAGCCGCATCAGCGATGTCATGGTTGGTGGCGAACCGCTTGATCCGGCTAAGGTCTATGGCGTCGTGTCCAACAACTATGTGCGCAATGGCGGCGACGGCTTTGCGATGTTCAAAACGGCTGACAATGCCTATGACTACGGTCCGGATCTGGCCGATGTAACAGCGGAATTCATCGCGGCAAATGGGGCATATACGCCTTACGTCGATGGCCGCATTACGTTGAAGTAAGCCAGTCTATCAAGATTATGGGCGCGTCATTTTAGGATGGCGCGCCTTTTTTTATGGCCTGACTTCGGGCTAGTTGTCAGCATCCGCAAATACGGCAGTTTGCGGGGTGCTTGCCCGCCCGCCGACGGCCATCTGAAAATCCTTCTTGTCCTTGATGGCGACTGCATCGCTTTGGATGATCCGCCAGATCGTATACAGGATCACTACTATGTGGCTGCCTGCGGTTACAATAAACAGCGCACGGTCTGCTAGCATTGCCATTGCCCAACCTGCCAGTAGCGGGCCGACAATCCCACCCAATCCGTACAGCAGCAGCAACCCACCCGAAATCTGGATCGCGGTGCCAAAGGCTGCGTGGTCATTAGCGTGGGCGACAATCACCGGATACATAGCAAAGATCGACCCGCCCAAGATTCCCGCCAGCACAAGGTTAAGAACCCTGCTTTCGGGGGCGAGAACCAGAAACGCTGTGTCAGCCGCCAGCGCCAGAACGGTCAGGCCTACCAGTACCTTGCGACGGTCCATTTTGTCCGAAAGCCAGCCCACAGGGATTTGCGCCAATGCGCCCACCAGAATAGGTATTGACGTAAACAGCGCCACGGTGGCCAGTACCAGCCCGACGCGGTCGGCATAGACCGCCGCCAAAGTACCAAAGGCCGAATTGGAAACCCCCACGAACACCACCCCGATCACCGCAACGGGGGACTTGCGCCACAGCGCCTTGAGGTCAAGTCTGACATGCACCAGCGGGGCAGGGGTGGTGGTTGAGCTGATGGCCGTGGGGACCAAGGCAAGGCAATAGAAAATTGCGGCGATGGCGAAAAATGTAAAACCGTTCGCGTCGCCCGTGGTCAACAACATCTGTCCAGCCGTCGTAGCCCCAAGGTTCACCATCGTGTAGACGCCAAAAACTTTGCCCCGGCTAGCCGGGTTGGTTTGCTCGGTCAGCCAGCTTTCCACGATCATCGCGGCCCCGGCAAAGCAAAAGCCACACAGCGCCCGTAAAATGATCCATGCCGTCGGCGTCACTAGCAAGGCGCTGCCCAAAATCGAAATTGCGGCAATAGCAGCCATAGCACCGAAGGCGCGGATATGCCCGACCCGCGCGACCAGACGTGCGGTAAAGATACAACCCGACACATAGCCAATCGCCCAGCCCGTCCCAAGTAAGCCTAGCGAGACCGCCGAAAACCCCTCGGCCTGCCCCCGCACCGGCAGGATCAATCCATTGATACCCCCCGCAAAAAGCAAGAAGGCGGACCCCAGCAAAAGAACAGCAATCGGAAGAGTGTGGCGAAGCATGGTGACCCTTTCAGGACTTTCAGGTCAATTCCCGCGCATCCTCATGACGGATCAACCGCCGCGGACGAGCTATGTGCAGATAGACTTGGCCGCCACCAGACCCTAAGTTCGTGTGGAAACCAACCCCGTTTCCTAGATTGGGGTAAACAGTTGACCGAATGAGTGTTCTATGTGCGGACGAATGGCAGTGACGCTTCCTCATGATGCAATGGCGCAACTTTTTGCGGCATCGCCTGCAAATAACCTGCCCGCTGTACCTAACTTTAACGTGTGCCCGACAAATGCGGTGCATACAGTCACCAGCGACCCTGACACAGGGCGCAAATTGGGGGCGATGCGGTGGGGGCTTATCCCTAAGTGGTATAAAAAACCGTCAGATGGTCCGTTGTTGATCAATGCTCGTGCAGAGACTGTCGCAGACAAACCCGCATTTCGCGATGCTGTGCGCACCCGGCGCGGGTTGGTTGTAGCGACCGGATTTTACGAATGGACGAAAGATGCCGAAGGCGGCCGTGATCCTTGGTATATAACCCGGCGGGATCATGCGCCGCTGGCATTGGCCGCGATTTGGCAGAACTGGACCAACCCGGATGGCGAGCAACAGGCAACATGTGCCGTTTTAACGACCCAATCGAACAAGGCGATGTCCGCAATCCATCACCGGATGCCGGTACTGATCGAGGCCCCAGATTGGCCGTTGTGGCTGGGTGAAAACGGCAAGGGGGCCGCAACGCTGATGAACGCTGCGGCCGAGGATGCACTGACGTGGCATCGAGTGTCGCGAAAGGTGAATTCCAACAAAGCGTCAGGTGCTGAGCTGATCGAACCGATCTAGCCAGCGCATTAACGGGCTGGAATTGCCAGTAGTCGGTTTATTCGGTGAGTGGCGGCTCATCAAAGCTGATCGTACCCTCGTAAGGGGCAGCAGGATTTGGTGTTTCTTCGCCTTCTACCGGAGCACCTGCTTCGGCTGAGCTGGAAAACATCAATGGCGATGCTGAATTGACGATATAGCTGAATGTGCCACCGGTCCCAAGGGCTTCGGATTCCCATGTACCGTCTGATGCTCTTACGGTGCGGACCGCGTCAGATTCGTTGAGGAAACTCAACGTGTCGCCCGGCGCTACGTAAATGATACCCGGAAAGAATGCCTGATCAAGGATCAAGACATTATGAATCTGTGATTGCGCAAAAGCGGTGCTGCCGCTGATGGCGAAGGTAATTGCGACAAGGGACATGGCCCCCTTGCGAAAAGAAATAGGCATAATAAATGCTCCTGACAACGGCCCCACCCGGTTACAGCTAGATATCGCTTAACGGTCTATTGCGGCGGAAATAGGGCGAAGTGGCCAATTGCCCCGAATTTTACAGGTTTTGGTCCGTTTGTGTCACCAACCAAGCTTTGAACGACCGAAGGGCGGCTGTT
>JAPKCR010000792.1 GCA_026421135.1 Sulfitobacter sp.
GCAGCCGCAGCACTTGAAGCTATCCTGGTTGATCGGTCAGTCTTGGACGGAATGGAAGTTCGTACCGGGATCTTTAAAGTCCTATACAGCATTTGGGCCAGTGCTGGTGCCCCCATAGAAGAGGGCGAAAGCGGTGCCCGTGCCCACGCGCAAAAACACCTGGCCAAACTGACCAATCACAGCCGCGAAGCGTTGCTGCTGCATACCATCGAAGGGTTCTCCTTTGCTGAGGTGGGCAAAATTATCAATGTGGAAGAGGAAGAAGCCAGCCAGTTGGTACAAATCGCGCGTCGCGAAATGGCAGATAGCGTCACAGGGTCCGTAATGATCATCGAGGACGAAGCGATCATTGCGATGGATATTGAAACGATTGTCGCTGACATGGGTCACCGGGTGACCGGCATTGCTCGTACGCGTGACGAAGCCGTCAAACTGGGCAAGGCTGATGTGCCTGACCTTATCCTTGCCGACATCCAACTTGCGGATAATTCCTCTGGTATCGATGCGGTGAATGATCTGCTGGCCGAACTTGGACATCGCCCCGTGATCTTTATCACTGCGTTTCCTGAACGTCTGTTGACTGGTGACAAACCGGAACCCGCGTTCCTGATTTCCAAACCGTACAGCGTTGATCAGGTTATCTCCGCCGTATCTCAGGCGATGTTCTTTTCATCGACGGAAACCCTCAACTCCTGATTATTTTCAGATTATCTTTAAGAGGCCGCGCCCCGCTGCGCGGCCTTTTTTCATTGGCCACTGGCATCGGGATTACGCATTAAAAAAGGCCCCTCACAAGCCGCTCCTTTGCGAGCCGCCACCCCTTCTCGTACTGGATTGTCGCGAAACACCTTGTCACAGCTTTTGCAGGCGGCATAAAAGAAGGCATGAGCACATGCGCAATCACTATGGTTTACAAAGACTACTGGGCGTTATCGCAGTGGTACGCGCACTATGGCCAGTTGTTAGGCCATACCAATTTGTATGTCGTTGCCCACGGTCATGACCCAAAGATCGCAGAGATTTGTCGGGAAGCAAATATTATAACGATACCGCGCGAGGCCTTGGAAGGTTTCGACCGCCGTCGTGGCCAGATGTTGAACAGCTTTGCTGATGGCTTGGGCCTTTCTTATGATTGGGTTATCCGTACGGATGCCGACGAATTGGTGTGTTTTGACCCCGCGCTTTACGCTTCTTTTGATTCCATCTTCGAAACGGCGACGTCGAATGCCATGTTTGCGCTGGGCCTGAATGTGGCTGAGACGATAGATGATCAGGTTCTGCAAGACGGTGAAATGGCCTTGGGCCATCGGTCAACGGCGGTTTTTACTGGTCACTACAGCAAGGCATGGGCATCGAAACGGGGCACCGCTTTGTGGCGCCATGGAATCTGGGCGGGGCCGCGCAAGCTCGCGTCGGCAAAGTTTCAATTGCCCCCAGGGATTTACCTTTTGCACCTCAAATATGCCAACTTGAAAGCGCTCGAGATTGCCAATCATCACCGGATCGAAGTTGGCAACGCGAAAGGCAAAGGTCTTCCCGGCGCAGCCTGGAAAGATGCGGGCAAAGACGCTTCTCGCTTTTATGCAAACTTAGCACGGTACGACGACAAGGATTGGAACAGCGCCCGGGACGAAGCTTATCAATCGATCACGTCTGAACCCATCCGCGATGAAAAAGAAAGCGTGCTAAGAAGTAAATCCACCGTGTTCAAAAATAGGGTGACACTGCCAACTTGGTTCAAAAC
>JAPKCR010000793.1 GCA_026421135.1 Sulfitobacter sp.
ATCCTTTGATGGAAGATGTGGCCATGGCCCGCCTGCTGAAAGGCCAAATGACGGGCATTGACTGCGCTGCGATCACCTCGGCTGCCAAGTATCACAGGGCTGGCTGGCTGCGTCGCGGAGGACGCAACCTGTGGACGTTGATCCGCTATTTTGCAGGTGTATCCCCGCAAAAGCTGGCAAAGACCTACGCCAAATAGACGCGCCCTGACTTAACCAAAAAGATGCTGGCCAAGCCGTTGCAGCAGGTTGGGTTCAGTCGGCTCAAGACCCTTTTCCAGGGGACGTAGGGCAGGTGAATTACGCCCGTCTGAAATGGTTTTGCCATCCTCGAATTGCAGCCTGTACAGATCGGCATAGATGCCGCCGCGGGCCAGCAGTTCTTCGTGTTTGCCCTCGTCCATTATACGGCCACGGTCCATCACCACGATCTTGTCCGCACCGCGAATGGTGGACAAGCGGTGTGCGATAACAATTGTGGTGCGCCCTTGGGACAGACTGTCCAACGCTTGTTGAACGACTTTTTCAGACTGGGCGTCCAATGCGCTTGTCGCTTCGTCCAATAGCAAGATCGGTGTGTTGCGCAGCAGCGCGCGGGCGATCACAACCCGTTGACGTTGCCCGCCAGAAAGCGCCGATCCGCGCGGGCCGACGCGGGTTTCCAAGCCATGTTCCAGTTTGGGAAGGAAATCAGCAACATGTGCGGCCTCAAGCACAGACTGCAATTCTGCGTCAGAAACATTTTCGCGGCCCAGTACGATATTTTCGCGCAGTGTCTCGTCAAACAACAGTGCCTCTTGTGTCACCACAGAGAATAAACCGCGCAGGTCAGGGATATTCATGTCTTTTAGAGGAACGCCTCCAATCGTGATGGTACCAGATTGCGGATCAATGAGCCGTGTCAGCAGATTGAAGATCGTAGATTTGCCCGCGCCGGATGCCCCCACCAGCGCGGTCGTCTGACCCGCAGTTGCCGTCATTGACAGATCGTCGAGCACTTTTGTCTCGCCATAAGATAGGCTGATCCCGTCCAGCACGATGTCCGACGATCCTGCAGGAACGGCCAGCGGCTTTTGCGGGGATTTCAACGTGATCGGCGCATCCATCAATTCCTTGATCCGCTCTAGCGCTGCCGCAGCGGTTTGCCACAACCCACTCATGGCCCCCAACCGGCGCAGCGGGCTAAAGGTAAACCCCATCGCCGTGAAAAACGTCATGAACTGACCGATGGTCTTGTCCCCCGAGATGATCTCGGATCCGCCATAGAGGATCACGGCCATAAAGCCGACGCCCGACATGATGTCGATCATCCCTGGAATGGCCGAGTTGCCAAAGGCCGCGCGGACTTCTGTTTTTACGTAAGTCTTTGTAAGATCACGATATTGCTTGGCTTGGTGCCGTTCTAACGCATTCAGTTTAATTTGGACAATGCCGTGAAACACCTCGTCCAACCGGGTCGACAGACGCGCGCCCAAATCGCGCGCCTCGCGTGACCGTGCGCGGACAAACCGCTGCGCAAGGGCGGCTGGCATCACCATCAACGGCACACCGATACAGGCCAGCAAGGCCCAGACCGGGTCAATAGAGATTGCGACCCCAAGAAGGACAAACAGCCCGATCAGATCGCGTCCGGTGCCAGTGATAACGGCACGCCATACATCATTGACCGCGTTCACATCCGATTGCACCCGCTGGATCAGAAACCCGGGCGGATGCGACTGATGAAAGGCCCCGTCCTGCATCATC
>JAPKCR010000794.1 GCA_026421135.1 Sulfitobacter sp.
GGTTCACGATGAACGATACGTTGCGGTTCATTGCCTCTTCCCAACCAGCGGGGAAAACGCTTTCGGCGATGCGCGGCAAATCAGGGTATCGGAATTTCGACACCGCATCATTAGGCACGCCCGAATTCACCAGATCGCGGTACGCCTGCGAGGATTGGTCGATCGCCTGATGGATCAACAACCCTGCGCTATCAAGCGCCGCGATTATCGCGAATGAGATGACACCGGCACCACCGATGGCGAAAGCCACCGGAAAGCCGGATAAAATGCCGCCAAAGAGACAGACAAAAACGATTATTAGGCCGACTTCGACCCCGTCGAGACCAAAAAGCATGGGACGCCCCTTAAATTAATGTGTGCCCTCAAAGGCTTCTTCGCCCTCGCCCAGCGTATCGCGGTCGAGATATTTATCTTCGCTCTCGGGACCTTCGCGGAACTCGAGGATGGCGCGGTAAAACGTCGAGATCGCTTGCAAAATCACCATGACGCAGAACGCGCAGAGCAAGACTTTGAACAGGAAATACCCGTTGAAACCGTTCGGTGAAAAGCCAATCGTTTCGACGTTCCATTTCAGCAAACGGGCTTTACGCAAAAGCAGGTCCAAGCGGTCAGATGCAGACGGGTTCGGTGTTACCAGATGCCGCCACAAGAAGAACCAGCCGTAAAGCCATGTCACGATCGCAAACGGCAGCATAAAGAACAGCGCGCCGAACATATCGATCACCCGCTTGGTGCGGAACTTTGCGCCCGCATAAAATAGGTCAACGCGCACGTGCCCACCTTGAACGAAAGTGTAAGATACACAAAGACAGACGACCAAGGCATTGAAAAGCTTCAACTCTTCGGCGAACCAGCTGATGTCGAACTGAAGCGGAATACCAAAGCCGACCGAGATGTCGGGGCGCGTGAAAATCCGCTGCATGAAAACGATGATGATCTGTTGCAGCACCATCAACAGGCCAGCCCATGCAAAAAAGCGGCCAACCGTGTTGGCGAACCCTTCAAGCGCGCGCACACAGCCCCACATGAACCGTTTGCTCCAGAATCCAAAGGCGGTGACGATTATCAGCCCGATGAACAATACGAAAAACAGCTCAACCGATGCGCCGTAATAAATGAACCGCATCAAGGATTCACTGTTTGACCAATTCAGCCACATGCCAGGATTAAGCAAAGCGGAGAAAATGTTGTAAAACGCTTCAAGGATGTTGCCGAAAAAAAAGTTGATCAGATTACTGTCTTGGAACTGGTCCAGACAGCTTATCTTGGCACCTTCTGCCGCGCGGAAAAATCCGTCGCACACCACATCGTCTGCCATTTAGCTCCCCCCTTCGCCTGCCCTGATTGTAACAGGGCTTGGTGCGAAATTCTTTGTTGCCCCGGCGTAAGATGCCCAAGGTCGTGTTGTGCATCAGGGGCCGCACAACGGCGGCCCCTGATAGTTCGATCGAAAGCCTTAGCCTTGACCCAGAACCCGCTGACGCTGGTTCACATAGTACGCGTCAGACTTGGACAGCCATTCTGCAGATGACTGCAAGGATGTCTCAAAGCTTTCACGGATTTCTGCGAACAGGCTGTCGCCCATGTTTTCGTCCATAACTTCTTTGGACGCGGCACCGAATGCATCCCAAACATCGTCTGGGAACTGCATGGTTTTGACGCCCTGCTGCTGCAGACGTGCCAGTGCGGCACCGTTGTTTGCCAGCGTTTCGGCCAGACCTGTGTGCGTTGTCGCCATGCAG
>JAPKCR010000163.1 GCA_026421135.1 Sulfitobacter sp.
TGGTCAAAGCCTCGACCGAACTGGGCCATAACGCGCGCCGCTTTGACGGCTTGGCCAAGGTGGATGGGTCCGAGAAATTTGGCGATGACGTCGCCCCCGCCGGTTCCCTGGTCGCCCGTGTCATCCGGTCTCCCTATCCCTCGGCCTCCTTTGCCTTTGGTGACATCGATGCGTGGCAATCAAAGCACCCTGGCGTAGAGACTATCCTGACTGCAAAGGACGTGCCCGGCCTGAACGCTTTTGGTGTCATCCCCGGTTTTATCGATCAGCCTGTCTTTGCTGTCAGCCACATTCGTTTCCGCGGCGAAGCGATCGCCTGCGTCGTCGGCGACGCCGGTACCCTGGCAGCACTTGATCTTGAGACATTTCCTGTCAAATGGAGCCCGCAAACTACGTTGTCCGACATTGATGAGGCCATCGCGCCCGATGCGCCTTTGCTGTTTGATGACCGAAAAGGCAACATCATGTGCGGCGGTTTTGTGCAGTGCGGGGACGCAGATGCAGCGCTTGAGGCCGCAGATGTGACCATTGAAGCGAGCTATAAAACCAGCTTTGTCGAACATGGGTATATCGAGCCCGAGGCAGGGTTTGCCGAGATGGTCGAAGGGCGTTTGCATGTCCATGCCTGCACCCAAGCGCCCGGGATGGACCGCGAAACGCTTGCGTCAGTATTGAATATGCAGATGGCCGATATCCGCATCGTTCCAACAGCAGTCGGTGGCGGGTTTGGTGCCAAAATTGACGTGTCTTTGCAGCCCTTTATCGCGTTGGCCACATTGAAAACCGGCAAGCCGGTGCGCATGACCTACACGCGCAACGAGACGATGCAATCGACCACCAAACGCCACCCTGCCCAAATCAAGATCAAGGTCGGGGCAAAGGCCGATGGCACATTGTCGGGCTTACGATTCGACGGTGATTTTAACACCGGTGCGTATGCCAGTTGGGGCCCCACGGTGGCGAACCGCGTGCCCGTCCATGCGTCTGGTCCCTACCGTATCGCCGACTACCGTGCGCGCAGCCGAGCCGTGCATACCCATTGTCCGCCTTCGGGTGCTTTTCGCGGCTTTGGCGTGCCGCAATCGGCCATCGCGCAGGAAACTGCCTTTGATTTGCTGGCGGAAAAGCTGGGGATGGACCCGTTAGAATTCCGCCTCAAGAATGCGTTGACCGACAATGTGCCTACAGTTTGCGGGCAAATATTTGACCAAGGTGTTGGCATCGTGGCCTGCCTTGAAGCGCTGAAACCGGCTTGGAATGCCGCGAAATCCGACTGTGCTGAATTCAATACGGTCCACACCACCCACAAGCGTGGTGTCGGCATCGCCAGTGCGTGGTACGGCTGTGGAAATACATCGTTGCCGAACCCGTCGACAATCAAAGCGGGGCTGCGCGCTGATGGCACTGTTGTGTTGCATCAGGGCGCATTGGACATTGGGCAGGGCTCTAACACGGTCATTCCGCAGATTTTTTCCAAGGCTCTTGGGGTGTCTATCAAAGGGCTGATCCTGTTGGGTGCCGATACCGATATCACGCCCGACGCCGGAAAAACCTCTGCTTCGCGCCAGACCTTTGTTTCGGGCAACGCGGCATTGAAGGCCGGCGAAACCCTGCGCGGCCAAATCCTAAGACAGGCCAACGCGGGGCCTGATGCTAAGATCTCGCTTGATGGCGGCCAAGTAATGGTAACGGACGTCTCCCGCACGCAAACGCTCGACCTGTCGCGGCTTGAACCGAACTCGGATGGCTATGTTCTGATGGCGCAGGAAACCTACGACCCGCCAATTAAGCCGCTGGATGAAAACGGGCAAGGCATCCCCTATGCGCAATTCGGCTATGCCGCACACTTGGTTGTGGTGGAGGTCGATATCGCCCTTGGCATGTGTAAACCCCTGCGCTTTGTCGCCGCTCATGATGTTGGGCGCGCGATCAACCCGTTGCTGGTCGAGGGGCAAGTGCATGGCGGCATTGCTCAGGGGCTAGGCATGGCGTTGATGGAAGAATATATCCCCGGCCGTACCGAGAACCTGCACGACTATTTGATCCCCACGATCGGCGATATTCCCCCGATCGAGACAGTAATTCTAGAGATTGCAGACGCGCACGGCCCCTATGGTGCCAAGGGTCTGGGCGAACATGTTTTGATCCCCACAGCACCCGCGATATTCAACGCAATTTATCACGCGACGGGCGCAAAAGTGACCCACGCTCCAGCAACCCCCACGCGCCTGCGCGCCGCCCTAAAGGAGGCCGGACATGCCTGATGACCTGCGCGAGACCAAGCCGGAAAAAATCCGCTGCGATGCCTGCCCTGTGATGTGCTTTATCGCCGAGGGTAAATCAGGGGCCTGCGACCGCTATGCAAACCACGCAGGCGAATTGGTGCGGCTTGACCCACTGACTGTGATCCAGTCGGGTGCGAAGGCTGTGGCGTTTCTGGATCAGGGCGACAATGCGCAAGACTGGGATGGAGACGTGATCCAAGGCGGACGTGATTTCGTGACGGCAGTAGGGGCTGGCACGACATATCCCGACTATAAACCCGCGCCGTTTATCGTCAGCCAAGAGGTTGAGGGCGTCGATATGGTCACCGTCGTGACTGAAGGTATTTTTTCGTATTGCGGCGTTAAGGTAAAAATCGATACCGACCGTCACATTGGCGACGAACGCGCCGTCGTGCGTGTCGAGGGCGAAGCAATCGGCCACGTGATGACCTCCGAATACGGCTCTAAAATGTTATCCTTGGGGGGCGTCGAGCATCTTACAGGGGGCTCGAAAAAGGAAGGTCGTGTGACCTGCGACGCGCTGCTGCGTCTGTGCAACCGCGAGGCGGTCGAGATGGTAATTGACGGCGGCGTGACGATGACGGTGCAGGCGGGGAAGGCCCCGATCATCAACGGCACCCCCGAAAAACTCATGCGCGTTGGCTGTGGGTCCGCCACGATAGGTATGTTTGCCAAGCAATGGCACGGCCATGTGGACGAGGTCGTCGTCGTCGATGACCACATCACTGGCGTCCTCAGCGAACACGAGGCCGGAAAGGGGCTGGACATGACCCCATCCGGTATTCGCATCAATGGGCGCCGCTCAACCCCCGGCCGCTATTTTCAGGTGGCAGCCCCCGGGACCGGTTGGGGCGGCACCGACGTCGAAGACCCGCTGACCATCCTGCGCCCTGCCGACCCGAAACGCGCATGGCCGGGATTGCGTCTGCTGATGATTTCGACCACCGGCGAACAATGGGCCTATTTCATTCTTGACGGCGATCTTGAACCACAACCCGCTGAAATCACACCTGAACTGCTGGTCGTCGCCGAACGCATCGCGGAAAACTGTGAACCGTCGCTGTGTTCGGTTCTGTTTATGGGCGGTGCTGGCGGGTCTTTGCGCGCCGGAGTAACCGAAAACCCCGTACGCCTTACGCGGTCAGTCAAGGAATCCCTGACCCATGTGTCGTGCGGCGGGGCCGAAGCATACGTTTGGCCCGGTGGCGGCATCACCGTGATGGTCGATGTTATGGACATGCCGACAAATTCATTCGGCTATGTGCCGACGCCCGCGTTGGTCGCCCCTATTGAATTCACCCTGCGGCGCGAAGATTATGGCACACTTGGCGGACATATGGAGCATATCCAGCCGGTCCGCGACGTTGTTACCGCCAGCGTGCGCCGCGTTGCGCAACAAGCAATGCAATCCGACCCGAATGCCCGTGAAAATTACGGATGGTCAAAAGAGGATAAATGATCGCGCAAGCCGCTCTTTTGCCTGGCGACAGATTGCATTTGTCGCATGGGCCTATTGATCTGATTATCGGGGCGGATGGTGCGCGCGACGTTGCCTTTCGCGCAGCATATCAAAGATTCGAGACTGTTTTGGCTGAGCTGATGGCGGAATTGCCCCTGCTACGCCAGCCAGTTGGGGCTAAACCAAATGGCAAGATCGCATGCCGCATGTACCGCGCGTCCCTACCACATGCCGACGGCCTGACCACGCCCATGATTTGCGTTGCGGGCGCAGTCGCCGAGGAGGTGCTGGCGGCGATGGTAGCGGCCACTGACCTGACCCGCGCTTATGTAAACAACGGTGGCGACATTGCCCTTCATCTGACCGATGAGGCCACTTTCAAGATCGCGATCGCCGCCCCTAACGGGCACAACCTTGGCACAGTCGAAATCAACAGCTCAGAGCCAATTCGCGGCATCGCTACCAGCGGGCAACGCGGTCGTAGCCTCAGTCTAGGGATCGCTGACGCCGTGACAGTTTTAGCGCGCTCTGCATCCATGGCCGACGCGGCCGCCACCAAGATTGCCAACGCTGTAGATCTGCCGGATCACTCTGGCATCAAGCGCGCCCCCGCCAATAGCCTGCGGGATGACACAGATCTGGGCGCGACCCCAGTCGTCACCTATATCGAAACGCTGTCTCAAACTGATGTTGCGCATGCGCTGCAACGCGGCGAAACTGCGGCAAACACCATGCGCGATGCACAACTGATCGACGGGGCTGCATTGTTCTTGCAAGGGCAAAGCCAAACGCTCGGCCTGCCTGTTCAAACGAAAACCTTAAAGAAAGAACCGCACCCATGCCTGACGTCATAATCCGCAAGATGGTCACCAGTATCGAGGAAATCTTTCACGAAGGCGGCCCTCGCGCTAACACGCCGCTAAAGCGCGGCTATGTCATGGCAGTGATCGGAAACCCCTATGCAGGGTCGTATGTCGAGGACATTCAGCCCTTCATGGAAGACTTGAAACCGCTCGGGCTAGAGATGGCGCAAAAGCTGCTGGCCGCCCTCGGGGTTGAGGCGAACCAGGTAGAAGGCTACGGAAAAGGGTCCATCGTCGGCACCGCAGGAGAGTTGGAACATGGCGCACTCTGGCACGCGCCCGGCGGCTATGCGATGCGCGATGTGTTGGGCGGGGCCACAGCTATTGTCCCTTCCTCAAAAAAGGTTGGCGCGGCCGGTGTACGACTTGATGTGCCTGTCACCCATGTCGATGCGTCCTATGTGCGCAGCCATTTCGATTCAATAGAAGTGGGGCTAAACGACAGCCCCCGCGCCAACGAGATGGCTGTGATCTTGGTCATGACCACAGGGTCGCGGATCCACAATCGGGCAGGGGGCTTGGACGCCAAAGACATCAAAGGGGAGGATGGATTAAGATGAGCGCTGACATTCGCAAGATCGCTGTTTGGATCGAAGAAACGCACCGCGAGATCGGGCAGGTCATTTCGCCACCAACCCGCAAGGCCGTTGCCGTTGCAGTCATCAAGAACCCCTTTGCAGGGTCTTATACCGAGGATCTGACGCCGTTGATGGACATCGGCGCAGAGCTAGGCGGTTTGCTGGGTGATAAATGTGTCGCCGCCCTTGGCATCGAACCGTCGCAAGCCGAAAGCTACGGCAAGGCCGCGATGGTCGGCGAGGGCGGAGAGCTTGAACATGCCGCCGCAATATTGCACCCGAAACTGGGCGCACCGCTGCGTGTTGCCGTTGAAAAAGGCGCGGCGCTGGTGCCGTCATCCAAGAAGATGGGCGGGCCGGGGCAGGTGCTAGATGTGCCGCTGGGGCACAAAGATGCCGCGTATGTGCGCAGTCATTTCGACGGAATCGAAGTGCGCCTGAACGATGCGCCGCGCGCCGGTGAAATCATGGTTGCTGTTGCGGTAACCGATAGCGGGCGCCCCCTTCCACGGGTTGGCGGGCTGACCCATGCGGACGCCGAAGGCAAAGATGGCCTGCGCTAAATTCTAAAGTTTATCCAGCAACTTTAGCAATCGCTCGACCTCTCGCGGGGTCAGTTTGCTGACAGTTTCGGCGGAAATTTCGTGCGCCGTAGCAACCGCATCTGCGGCAAAGGTAATGCCTGCATCGGTCAACGAAATCTCGAGCCGGCGCATATCTGTTTCGGAGGGGCTGCTTTGTACCAGCCCCTTTTTGCGCAGACGGTCAACCACACCCTTGGTTGTTGCCGCATCCATTCCAACTAGACGGCCCAACTGGTTCTGGCTGATTTTGACCTCATTCCGCAGCTTGGCCAACACCGCGAACTGTGTCGGCGTGATATCC
>JAPKCR010000795.1 GCA_026421135.1 Sulfitobacter sp.
GGCGTACCCAAAGGCAAGCTCTTCCACTGGCACCACCAGTTGATCCCACAAGGCCAATTTTTCCTCGATCAGGTCAGTGCCTGTAACTCCAAGGTGAATACGCCCCGCGGCCAGTTCGCGCGGAATTTCCCCTGCCGACAACAACATAAGCGATACGCCCTCGATGCCGCCCACCGCCGCTGCGTATTCCCGATCTGATCCCGTGCGCTGCAGTGTGATGCCGCGCGCTGAGAACCATTCGAATGTTTTCTCCATCAACCGGCCTTTGGAGGGCACACCAAGCTTGATCGTCATTGCGTTGCCTCCAGTTCAAGCATCAGTCCCGGACGCATCACGCCCCCGACAGCCGGAATTTCATCACCCTGCCCCAACCGCTTGGTCAGCGCGTCGTAACGCCCGCCGCTGGCAACAGCTGGCAACTCAGGCCGCAGATCGGCGCGGAACCCAAATACGAACCCGTCGTAATATTCCATCGAGGAACGGCCAAAGCTGCCCTCGAAGGCCAACACATCTGTATCTATGCCACGTACAGCCAACGCATCGGCACGTGCCGCAACGAGGTCCACCGCCCCTGCAATCACTGGCAGGTCGACTGCAATATCGCGCAATCGGCTCAGGGCATGTGGCATCACCTCGCGGACATCCAGCAGTGCTGCGATCAACGCGACCTCTTCGCCAGACAAAGCGGGCGTTTTGGCATCTTCACGCAAAGCTTCGATCCGCGCTTCAATCTCTTGAGTGCTGCGCAGACCAATCATCGGCGCATCGCTCTGGTTTTCACCGGCAAGTAAGGCAGCGCGCCCCGCCGGCACGGGTGTTTTGCCTGCAAAGCGTTCAAGAAGGCTCCGGAACCGCCGCGGCCGCCAGATATGTCGCATCAGCGCATCCTTACGGCGCTGCGTTGTGGCCAACCCGTGAACGGCCGCCATCAGAATGCCGATATCACCAGTCACCGGTTTGACCGGTAGCCCGCTTAACGCCTCGGCAATTAATGCAAACACCTCGGCATCGGCTGCCGCAGGATCAGTCCGGTCAAACACTTCGTATCCGACCTGGATAAATTCATTGGCGCGCGCGGGGTCGTGTTCTTGACGGCGAAACACCTCTCCGGCGTATGTATAGCGCGCCGGGTCTGCGCCATGCGCCATATGCATCTGAACAACGGGCACGGTGTAGTCGGGGCGCAGCATCTGCTCTCCGCGCAGTGCGTCCGATGTTACATAGGCACGCGCGCGGATGTCTTCGCCATACAAGTCCAGCAACGTTTCAGCGGGTTGCAGGATCGGGGGCTCGACCACCACAGCGCCCTGCCCTTCAAACATAGCACGCAGCATTGCCGCCTTTGCAAGCGTCTCAGATCGGGTCGCCATCAGCGGTTCAGCTCCAGAATTTCACGCACTTTTGCGACCAGATCGACACGGGGCACCTCGTATTGGCTAGGCCGGTCTTTCCACTCTTCTAGCGTCGCGTTTTCGGCAATTTTTGCTCCAAGGATCAAATCTTTGATCTGGACCATACCGCTATCGAACTCATCACCGCCTGCAATAACCGCCACGGGGCTGTTACGGCGATCCGCATATTTCAGCTGGTTGCCAAAGTTCTTGGGGTTGCCCAAATAAACCTCTGCGCGCAGACCCGCTTGGCGCAGTTCTGCGACCATCGTTTGATAGTCAGCCATGCGCGCACGATCCATGACAGTGACAACAACAGGCCCCAGCTCTGCTTGGCCGCCGCGCCCTTTG
>JAPKCR010000164.1 GCA_026421135.1 Sulfitobacter sp.
CGAGGTTTGAGTGCATCCGTTGGCTCTTAAAAATGTAATGCCGCCGCAAGACGGCACCTTTGGATCCGGTCGATTTAGCCGAATAGGCGGTAATATAGCCCATCAGGCAGAAATTGGGCGATCCTGAAAAGTAACGAGAACCCAAAGGGAAAGCTCTTTTTAAAGCTGTCGCCGCTCATGTGATCAAAAACCTCTTGTGCTGCTTCCTCAGGCTCCATCAGGAACGGCATCTTGAAATCGTTTTTGTCTGTAAGTTGCGTTTTGATAAAACCGGGATTGATTACCTGAACCTGTACACCGGTTTTCCGCAGATCGGCGTACATGCATTCTGCCAAAGACATCGTGCCCGCCTTGGACGCCGTATACCCGATGGAATTTGGCAACCCGCGAAAGGCCGTTAGGCTTGACGTGATAACAATGTGCCCAGCGTCCTTTTCGACCATGTCTGGTACAATTTCGCCTAAAACACGCACGAGGCCGGTCAAATTCACGTCGATCATAGCTGTCGCGTGATCGGCCTCCCATTTCTTTGCTCCGAATGGCCAGTAAGCACCCGCCAGATAAACAATTCCGTCGACATCGCCTACCTTTTCGACCGCAGACCGGACACTGTCGATATCTTGCACATCTATGGTTTGATAGCTTGCTTTGCCCGGCAGTGCCGCGACCAAATCTGCAAGTTTGTCTTTCGATCTGGCAGACACAACAACCTCGACGCCGGCTCGGCTTAACTTATGCGCCAGAGCTTCGCCCAGACCTGCACTTGCACCAACCAACCAGTACCTTTTCCCCTGCCAAGATTTCATCGTTTTTCCCTCTTCCGAATTGTTGCGACCAACTCAGCGACCTTGATGCCAAACTTGCGAAACTGGCTGCGGTTGATCAGCGTTCCTTCTGGCGTCAGATAGATCCAGTCCACTGTCTGCAAAGTGTGGCCGCCCACGTCCGCGGGCAATTTGATAGGGTATCGCATCTGTATCGTTGCGCCCGAATAGCACCCTTTGCCAACACCGGGGACATCGGGTGCAGTCGCCGTGAAATTGCGGTCCTTGCCGAGTTTTAGTGTCCAAACCCGATCTTGGGTCGATCTATCGTCATAGACGAAATGTTCGTTGATCGTCGCTGTGTCACCGTCCCATGATACGTTAAAGTCGGCGACAAATGTACTGGTCACCCGCCCCATGGGCCCAAAGATGACCCCTTCGCAGACCATCTCGCCGTCCAAATCTTTTTGCATGTCGAGGGCGATAAAGTCTTCGGCGTAATCTTCGGGGCGTTGCGCAGGGAAGTCCGCCACCAAATGGCGCACCAACATAACCCCCCCGACCAAACCAGCCCCGAACAAGAAAAACACCAAATCCACTAAGTCTTCTCCTTTTCAAGTCTGGTTCCCACCAACAGCGCGATCGCAAGCAGTTTGAGCATGCAAGGAAGCCCCGCATAAAGCCATATCAACATTGTGACCGCCGAGGGAGGGTTGTTTGTTGCGCCGCTTTCAAATCCGGACATCTGCAGTGTTGGAAGTAGCGTAACCGCAGCAAAAGCAAGTGTGAACTTTGAGACAAGTGACCAAAGTCCGAACCCTTCGGCGGCAGATGGCGCAATCACAGCCATGCGTGTGGCGAACATGGCAGGAAGCAAGGTCAAATCGGCCCCCAACGCGGCACCCGACCCGATACACACCAATGCAAATAGCCATGCATCCCCCGCCCCAAGGAACAGCGCGCCCCCGAGGGACGCAATCGCAAGTACCATCGCGCCAAGCAGAACCGTCTTGGCCCCATGCCGTTCTGCCAGAACCCCCCAAAAGGGAGCGGCGGCGGCGGCAGACAGAAAAAAGAGCAGCAGCAGTGGCCCTTCCCATCCAGGTGCCTCAAGCGCGCCTTCGACATAGAACAGGAACAATGTGGACGACACGGCAACGGGGGCGGCATTCAAGAGCGCGATCAGCAAAAGCCTGCGCGCAATCGGATCCCTTAAGACGGTCCCAAACCCCGTCGCAGCAGGCAGGCCGACGCTGCGCCACTCTGCGCGCATAGCCACAACCGAAGCTAGGGCAAGAACGCCAAATCCGACCGCAAACCCTGAAAAGGGGGCCCCAATGAACAATCCAAAACCCACTGGCGCAACAGAGGCTGCGCACACCCCTAGCAACGCGCCGGTTTCGCGCCAGCGGGCCAATGAAAGATGACCCGATCCCGGCAACGTTCCAGCCTTGGCAACGCCTTGGGCATAAAAACATATCGTCAGAAAGCTGAACGCTGAAAAAACACCAGTCAGGGTCAGGCCAAACCACACAAGCGGAGGCAATAAAGGGGGAATTGCAAACAGCGCGAACATCGACAGCGCCATAAGGCCGCTTGCAATGCCCACGGCTAAACCGCGCTGGTCGCGCAACTTTTCGGACAAACGCCCCAACAGCGGGTCCTGAACCACATCCAATAGACGCAAGCCAAACAGGACGGAGCCTAGCGCAGCCAAAGAAACACCGTATTCATCGACAAAGAACTTAGGTGCATGAATGTAGATCGGAAGCCCGGCTGACGCCAAAAGTGCAGCAAACAATGCGTAGGCTGGCAAACTTTGCGATGCGGATGTCATCAGCGCGATACGTCTTGCTTGGGTGGTTCCGGTCTGGATTTATAGCCACCACCTTTCCACCACAGCTTGAAGGCTTGCCAGTGGATCAACGCAAGAACGCGCCGCGCGCCAAAGGGCCGGCGCAATAGGAACCACGCGATGCTCATGTTGGTCAGCGGCTTGCGTTTGCCTGTAAGGGTCGCGATCAGGCCGCCCTCTGACTGCGTGTAGTCAATCCAGATGCCGACGCGATCATCTCGGATATCAAACCGAAAGTCGTAGGTCCCCTCGACCGGCTGAAACGGAGAGACGTGAAAGATCTTGGTAGCGTGCAAATGGTCTTGGGGTTTGATTTCTGAAAGATCGGTATGGTGGCACAGATAACTGTGCCGGTCGCCAAATGTGTTCGACACCTCGGCAATGATGGTAATCAGCGCGCCATCTGTCCTGCGGCACAACCAAAAGGCGACGGGATTAAACACATGCCCCAGAACACGCGGCTGCGCCATCAATTCGATCTTGGCGACATTTGTGATCTGATGTTGCGCCAACACATCGCGCACCCACGCCGCGCCGCGCCCTGCCCCCTTGTCGCCGCCGTGATCAATGTCCTGCAACGAGGTCACCCCGCCGCCGTTGCGCGCAAAGAGGAATGGCGTGTTCAGCTCCGCTTCGGCATCGACCAACACATAGTCCACCGAATAGCGGAACGCGTTTTCAACACTGCCCTTGCGCCCGTGATAGGTGACGCCGGCAATATGGTCGATGCCAGTGGTCACTCTGCCGCCAAGGACACCTTGGCCTCGCCTCTGATCGCACGCACGACATCCACAGCACTGGAAAGCCCGTCTTCGTGGAAACCGTTTTTCATCCATGCTCCACAGAACCATGTGTTGTTAGTCCCGTTAAACCTGCGCACCTGATCTTGGGCGTCTAGGGCTGCCATATCATAAACCGGATGGCGCAGGGTGACCTGATCATAAATCAGTTCCTCGCGGATTGGGCGCTTGGTGTTCAAAGTCACGAAATGCAGATCATCCATAGGGATGGGTTGCAGCGAATTCATCCAATAGGTCAGGTCAATCCGATCGGATTGGTGGCCCTTGTCCTCGCAATAAACCCAAGACGCCCATGTTTTTCGGCGTTTTGGCATGATGCTGGTGTCTGCATGCAGCACGATATCATTGGGCTGGTATTTGACCGCACCCAAGGCGGCGCTTTCTTGTGCGCTAGGATCGGACAACATCGCCAGCGTGTCGTCGGAGTGGCTGGCAAACACCACCTCGTCAAAGTGTTCCCAATCGGCCCCGTGCGACTTCACTTCGACACCAAGGGGCGTGCGCCGCACTGACTGCACGGCCGCGCCTAGCCGAATATCGACACCTTTAGCAGACAATGACGCACCCAAACGATTGACATACTCCTGCGACCCGCCATCGACCGTGTACCATTGATGCTGACCCGTATGGCTAAGCAATGCATGGTTCTCAAAGAAATCGATCATCGAATAGGCCGGGAAATCCATAATCTTCTCCACCGGCGTGGACCAGATCGCGCCCGACAACGGCGCAAGATAGTATTTGCGGAAATAGTCGCCTGCGCCCAACTTTATCAGAAACCCTCCGATGGTCAGCGACCGGTCTTCGGAAATCTTGATAGCGTTATTGTTGAACCGCAAAATGTCGCTCAGCATTCGTAAGAACTTTGGGTTGGCCATATTGCGCCGCTGCGCAAAAATGGAATCCATTGTCATCAACGCATATTCCAACCGCCCACCGTCAATAGACGCGCCAAAGCTCATGTTGGATTTGACCACCGGCACATCAAGCTCTTTGAACAAGGCGGCGAGATGCGGATAATTGGCATAGTTGAACACGATAAAACCCGTATCGACCGGTTGATCGCCATTCTTGCCCGCCATCTTGGTGCGTGCATGACCGCCCAGCCGTGCCTCGGACTCGAAAATCGTTATGTGGTGGTCGTCGGCCAGCATATGCGCGGCCCCCATCCCTGAAATTCCTGCACCGATAACGGCTATATTGCGTCGTCCTGTCATGAGGTCGGGCTGTGGCGGGTCAATGGCTTCAAACGGCATGAGGGGGCGAGTTCCAATATGTTAGATAATCGTGGATATAATACGGATGATGCACGAGCCAAGAAGTAATTAAGTTGCACAACATTAAACAATATCTTGCTTGATGCGTCACTTTGGCCAAGGTCAGCGCGAACTGTCCGGGGTTGGCTTGGTCAGTGGCACGACTGTGCTGTCTTGCTCGGAGATCTCTTCAAAGTCGAAATTGTCCAACCGTGCCGCGCGCTTGCCTGCGCGTTCTGCTGCTGTTCCCAGCCCTTCCAGGTCGGCACGCGCCTGCCCGAAATGGGTGTTCAGCTTTCCCACCCGCTCCACGACGATCTCGACATCGCGGTGCAGCATCTTCAACGTCTTGCGGATGGCCCCCGCCTGTTCGCGCATCCGCGCGTCCTTTAAAATGGCCCGCATGGTGTTCAGCGTCGCCATGCAGGTGGTGGGCGATACGATCCACACCCGTGCAGCAAACCCTTCGCGCACCAGCTCAGGGAAATTAGCGTGCAGTTCGGCATAGACAGCCTCGGATGGCAGAAACATCAAAGCGCCATCTGCCGTTTCACCTTCGATGATGTACTTGCTGCTGATCGCATTGATATGGGCCTTTACGGCGACACGCATGGCACGGGCGGCGTCTTTGACCTCATAGTCAGACTTGGCTTTGCGCAGGGCTTCGTACGCTTCCAAAGGGAACTTGCTGTCGATCACGATAGGGCCTGGAGGGTTCGGAAGGTGGATCAGGCAATCGGCCCGTTTGCCAGACGACAGGGTCGCCTGCATCGTATAACTGTCGCTCGGCAAGGCCTTTGAGACAATATCATTCAGTTGAATCTCTCCGAACGCGCCGCGCGTCTGCTTGTTGCTCAGGATATCCTGCAGGGAAAGCACGTCGCCGGACAGCTTGGTGATATTATCCTGCGCTCGGTCAATCACCGCGAGCCTTTCCTGAAGCTGCGTCAAGCTGGTCGTGGTTTGCTTGGAGGACCCGTGCAAGGTCGTCGTCATCCTTTCCTGCATCTCGGCCAGATTGCGCGTGGTACGCGCGGCGTTTTCGGCCAGACGGTCCTGCATCTGCTGCTGCACATGGGCCATGCGTGCCTCAATGCTTTGAATCATCTGCGCTTGTGCATTCGCTTGGGTATCTGACACCGTCTGCAGGCCACCACGCAGCTGTTCCTGCCCCATACCAAGTTGCTGCACATGTCCGCCCATGACCTGCATTTGCCGCGCCAAGGGCTCGGTCATCCGTGCCGATCTGCCCGCAGCACGCACCGCCATCACGAGCAAGATCAGGACCAACAGCACCAGTGCAGCCGCGCCAAGTACGATCAGAACACGCGGATTATCCAACGCATAGCTTTGCCCGCCGATCTGGATCATGTGCGCCCGAACAGCCGTT
>JAPKCR010000165.1 GCA_026421135.1 Sulfitobacter sp.
TACGGGCCGGATTTTCTAGAAAAGTCCGCTCCTAGGTCGCGAGCATGCGCAGCCCTTGTGTAACGTCCGTCCTGACGGCCAGACGCAGCCCCGGTTCATCGCCTGCGCGCAACGCGGCGATGATCAATCGGTGGAAATGCGGTGGTTCAGTGCGTCTCAAACGACCATACAGGGCGCGCATTGTCGGCCCCATCTGCAGCCATACAGTCTCTGCCATCGCCAACATCGCGGGGGCCTGAGCACGCAAGTATAGTGTGCGGTGAAATTCCAGATTGGTGCGGATGTATCCCACGGCATCGCGATGGGCGACCGCCTCTGACACTGCGTTGTTGATTGTTTGCAACCGTTCGATCAGCGCGAAATGCGCCCGCGGCAGCGCGCGGCTGGCCAATTCGACCTCAATCAGGGCACGCAGGGCGGCCAATTCCTCGATGCGTTCATTGCTCAATTCGGGCGTTGAAATTCGACCGGATGCAGACATCGTTAATGCACCTTCAGCAGCCAGACGACGCACAGCTTCTCGGGCGGGCGTCATCGAGACTTCGAAGTCCTTGCCGATGCCGCGCAGCGTCAGAGCATGGCCCGGTGGTAGATCGCCATGCATAATCCGGCTGCGCAATTGTCGATATACACGGTCATGCGCCAAAGGATGGGCATCTAAGGGGCGAGGATTCAGGTTCATATTCTCGTTGTGATCACAAATTGGTTTCACGTCAACACGATATGGCAGCATGCGCTTGTTTTGCTCGCAGCTTGGACCTAGACCTTTGCCGTCAAGGATATCGAAAAGGGATGTGACATGCAAAAGACAGTCGTAAACAGCTGGAACGAATGGGATCCATTAAAACATGTCATCGTTGGGCGCGCTGACGATTGTCACATTCCACCCGAAGAGCCCGCACTGGACGCTAAGGTGCCTGAAGACAGTGACATGCGAGGAAAGTGGGGCCGCCGGCCGCAAGAAACGATCGACCGTGCGAATGAGCTTTTGGATAACTTTGCCAGCCTGTTGAAAGCACGGGGTGTGCGGGTGGATCGCCCGACTTCGATTGATCACTCGCAACCAGCCACAACACCGGATTTTCACACAGAAAGCCAATTCGGCTGCATGCCCCCACGCGATGTTTTGCTAACCGTCGGATCAGAGATGCTGGAAGCCACGATGTCCTATCGCTGTCGATGGTTTGAATATCTCAATTACCGCCCCTTGATGCAGCAGTATTTCAACGAAGACCCGAATTTCCGCCACGAAAGCGCGCCCAAGCCGCGTTTGACAGATGCCGATTACCACCCCGACTATCTAAGCGAAAAGATCGGCGACGCGCAGCGCCTGAAATGGGCCGAAGAAAAGTTCTTTGTTACCACAGAAGAAGAACCGCTTTTCGATGCTGCCGATGTCTTGCGCTTTGGACGCGATCTGGTCGTCCAGCACGGATTCACGACGAACCTGAAAGGCATTGAATGGCTGCGCCGCCACTTCCCCGACCACCGGGTGCATACGGTCAACTTTCCGGGCGATCCTTACCCGATCCACATCGACGCGACATTTACGCCGCTGCGGCCCGGTTTGATTTTGAACAACCCGCAGCGCCGTTTGCCCGACGACCAACGCAAAATGTTCGAAGCCAATGATTGGGAGATCGTCGATTCGGCCCAGCCTGCTCACAATGCGCCCCCACCTCTTTGTTATTCCTCGACATGGCTGTCGATGAACGTGTTGGTGCTGGACCCAAAGACTGTCTGCGTTGAGAAGTCAGAGGTCTATCAGGCCGAACAGATGGACAAATTGGGGATGGAGGTCGTCGAGGTCGAACTGCGCGATGCCTATGCCTTTGGCGGCGGCCTGCATTGCTGTACGGCGGATGTGTACCGCGAAGGTGTGTGCGAGGACTACTTCCCCAACATGTAACGCATTTTAGCCAAAACGGTAGCGGTGCAAATCGCTGCCGTTTTGGCGCAGCCAGCCGCGTGCGTCTTTGTAGGGGCCATAGATGCGTTCGACCTCGGCCCAGAAGGCGGGCGAATGGTTCATCTGCGCCAAATGCGCGACCTCGTGCGCTGCGACATAGTCCAACACCTCGGGCGGGGTGAGAATCAGCCGCCAAGAGAACATCAGCCCCCCCTCCGATGTGCACGACCCCCAACGGGACCGCGTATCGCGCAGGGTTAGCTTGTTGTAGGGCCGCCCTAAAACAGCTGCATAGTCGTCACATGCCCCTGCCAACCGGTCGCGGGCGAGCTCTTTTAAATGCGCCGCCAGCCGTGCTGGCACGCGGTCTTCGCGGCCTGGCACGGCGATTGTATCGTTGCCTAGCTGAACGCGCCGGCCCTGTCCCTGTACCACTTGAACCATGCGCCCCCCCAATGGAAATTCGGCACCGATACCAATGGAGATATCTTCGCCGCGTGCGTCCAGATGCTGGCGAATCCAGTCTTCTTTTTCGCGGGCGAATGCGATGCCCTCTGCCTCTTTCAAGCGCTTGGGTAGGGTCAGCGTTACGCGACCATCCAATTGCGAAATACGCAAAGATATGCGCTTTGCCTGCGCAGAGCGGCGCAGGATAAGTGGGATTGGCGGGTTGCCGGGCAGGATCGGATCAGGCATTTAGGGCTTTCGGGTGGGTGCAGGGTGGCGATTGCCTTTGACAGTTCCTATCTCATATGGCACTTGGCCTGAATCATCTATACGCAACAACACTTTCAAAAAGGGGACTTCGATGCCCAATGAAGAATGGGGAACCAAGCGCCTGTGCCCCACAACGGGCAAACGGTTCTATGACCTGAACAAAAACCCGATCATCAGCCCCTATAGTGGCGAAGTGGTCGAGATCGACAATTCCAAATCCCGTATGATCGCCGCCGATGCCGAAGACGCAGTGACAGCAAAAGCCAAGAAGTCTGATGCTGTAGACGAGGACGTGTTGGTAGAGGACGACGATGTCGATGTGGATCTGGATGACGATATTCTGGACGACGACGACGACGATGAAGATACAGTTCCGCTTGACGAAATTGCGGACGTAGCAGCCAACGACGACGACTGATTGAAGATTACGAAGGCGGGAGTGGATTTTCCCCTTGATCCCGCCTTCGCTTGCGCCTATTCAGCGGCGCAGCAGCCATCCCGGGTTGCGATGACTACCGGATCATTGATCCACGATGGGGCCTTAGCTCAGCTGGGAGAGCGCCTGCATGGCATGCAGGAGGTCAGCGGTTCGATCCCGCTAGGCTCCACCATATTTTGTCAAAAAAAATGTATGTCACCAGCCCTAGAAAGTTTTGTGGCTTCTTGCAGCATA
Organism: Sulfitobacter sp.; assembly: GCA_026421135.1. GTDB lineage: Bacteria > Pseudomonadota > Alphaproteobacteria > Rhodobacterales > Rhodobacteraceae > Sulfitobacter. The sequence continues at coordinate 3,300 of JAPKCR010000165.1, forward strand.
CAGCTTTCATGTCAGAGTAATGGCGCACATGATTTTACATGCGCGCCATGAAATTTTATAGACAGCAATTGATATGCCTACTCTACGGGCCACCCACCAATGGCACGGACTTCGACAAACTCGTCCAGCCCCCATTCTCCACCTTCGCGACCATTGCCTGATTGTTTCATGCCACCAAACGGTGAGCCAGCCCCACGGCCCTTACCATTCATATCAACCATCCCAGAGCGTAGCGCTCGGGCTAAGCGACGGGCACGTGCTGGGTCAGATGTCTGCACATAGTTCGTCAGACCATAATCTGTATCGTTCGAAATCGCGATAGCCTCAGCTTCTGTATCAAACGGCATCATAGACAACACGGGACCAAAGATTTCTTCGCGCATAACAGTCATGTCATTATTACAGTCAGCAAACACCGTAGGACGAACAAAGAAACCACGATTGAGACCTTCAGGGCGGCCAACACCGCCAGCAACCAATCGCGCTCCTTCATTGATGCCTTGTTGGATCAAGTCTTGGACCTTAGTAAACTGCACTTCAGAAACAAGTGGCCCTATATGCTGTCCGTGTTCGGCGGCTGCATTTACAGTCGTAGCTTCAGCCATAGCACAAGCCTGCTCTACAGCTTCATCATATCGGGACCGTTCAACCAACATACGGGTCGGTGCATTGCACGATTGGCCTGTGTTGTTAAAACAACGTGCAACACCTTGTGTAACAGCCTTCGGTCCCGCATCCGCAAACACGATGTTAGCACCTTTGCCACCAAGTTCTAAGCTGACCCGCTTTATGGTTTCTGCGGCTGCAATCGTAATGGCACGGCCAGCACGGGTTGATCCAGTGAAACTGACCATATCGACGTCTTTATGCACGGACAGTTGGCTACCAACACCAGGACCATCGCCGTGCAGCATGTTATATACACCTGCGGGTACGCCCGCCTCATGCATAATTTCTGTAAACAAGACCGCAGACAACGGCGACTGCTCAGACGGCTTTAAGATCATCGTGCAGCCCGTTGCCAGCGCAGGAACAACCTTGAGCGTAATCTGGTTCATCGGCCAGTTCCAAGGTGTGATCAGCGCACAAACACCGATAGGTTCTTTAATAATACGCGTTTCATCCTCACCAGCACGCAGTGCACTTTCGAAATCAAAGGATTTAAGCGACTCAATGAAAGCCTTAAGGTGAAAGGACCCCGTGCCTGATTGCTGTACCTTTGACATATCAATGGGCGCACCCATTTCGGTACTAATCACTTCACCTATTTCGTCCGAGCGGCGCATATAAACATCAAGAATACTTCCCATAAGTTCGAGCCGTTCGGCCTTGGACGACAAGCGCCAGGTGGGAAACGCGGATTTGGCAGCCGCAACCGCCGCATCCGTATCAGCCTGACCACCCAAAACAATTGTCGCAACCGATTCTTCTGTTGATGGATCAACAACATCAAAGTCATGGCCACCCATCGGAGCCGTCCATTTGCCGTTAATATAAAAGTTACGTGCGTTTTCCATAGGAGTAGCCTTTTCAATCTGTGGTGGTTGTACATCATCCCGACGCAGCACATGCGCAAGACAAAAGTACAATATTGTTTCTGAACTGTTCCCATCGCAGGTAAGATCGTGTCAAGTACCTTGCGACCATTCATTAATAGGATTCATCCATGCAGAATGCAGTTACCCTTTTGGGAACCAAAGGTGGGCCTGCTATTCGGCCTGGATCACCGATGCCCACATCAAGCCTGCTGACACTAAATGGCCAACAAATAGTTGTAGACTGTGGACTGGGCGTCACACGCGGCTTGGTAGATCAGGAATTGCAGCTCAAGAACCTGAAACTGATTTTTATAACCCACCTACATTCCGATCATTATCTGGAACTTGGGCCACTCTTACACACGGCTTGGACCGCAGGGCTAAAAACAATTGTGAATATTTGGGGGCCAGCGGGTTTGACTAAATATTGGGCTCATTTTGTGGCATCCATGCAGGCTGATATCGACTTGCGGATCGCAGACGAAGGGCGTCCAGATCTTCGGGATCTGGTCCGTATTCATGTGATTAACGAAGGTGATGTAATGAAACAGGGTAGTATGACTGTGCGCGCCATGCGTGTCGCACACCCACCACTTGTCGATTGCTTTGCTCTATCATTTGACACATCACACTGCCGAGTAGTATTTTCTGCCGATACCGCCTACCTACCTGCGCTTGCAGAGTTTGCCCAAGGCGCTGACTTACTCGTACATGAAGCGATGCTAAAAGCCGCCCTAGCCCCGCTTGCAGCGCGCGTAGGCAATGGTGATGGCCGCCTTATTAGACACCTTCTGCGGAGCCATACAACAGCCCAAGACGCCGCCCGAATTGCGACCGCTGCAAACGTGAAAGCATTGGCGCTCCATCATCTATTGCCCGCTGATGACCCCGATTTTACAGCTGCTGATTGGGCGGCGGCGGTTACACCGCATTGGTCGGGACCATTTCACCTTGGGACCGATGGGTTATGTATCGTATTGCCGTCATCCGACTAATACTAGGATCAAATATCTAACCAACGGACTACTTTTGAGGAATGATGTTCTCGTAATAAGTTATTTCCCTTGTAGACACTTTACCGCGCCACACTCTGCGCATTAGGGTATACGCTAACGTAACTTTTGAAGTGTTATATACGAAAAATAAGTGCCCACATCAGGGCACTTATTCTTAGCTTGCGACCGCGTCCATGAACCTGTCACGGATTGTGACGGGATCTTTGGTG
>JAPKCR010000166.1 GCA_026421135.1 Sulfitobacter sp.
GTGCCACCTTTGCTAAAAGCGCATGGTCTCAAGATCGAAGACATCGGTTTGTGGGAACTTAACGAGGCATTCGCGGTTCAGGTTATCCAGTCTCGTGACGTTCTGGGCATTCCCGACGAATTGCTGAACGTAAACGGCGGCGCGATTTCGATCGGTCACCCTTACGGCATGTCGGGCGCACGCATGGTTGGTCACGCGCTGATCGAAGGCAAGCGCCGCGGTGCCAAATATGTTGTCTGCACGATGTGTGTTGGCGGCGGCATGGGTGCTGCTGGTCTCTTCGAGGTTTTGTAAGCCAATATGGGAGAGCTTTTGGTCATCCGCCACGGACAGGCGTCATTCGGGGCTGACAACTATGACAAGTTGTCGGACCTCGGGCACCGCCAATCTGCGGCGGTTGGGCAAGCCCTTCGTGACATGGGATGGGTGCCGGATCGCACGATCACTGGCACCCTGACCCGCCAAAAAGAAACGCTTGCTTCGATGGGATTCGAGGCTGGCGACGAACATTCAGGGTTCAATGAATATGATTTTCAGAACCTGCTGAATGCCCGCTACAAGGGCGATGTGCCAGAACTGGTCAAAGGCGACCGAAAGGTTCACTTTCGTACCCTGCGCGAGACCGTTTTCCAGTGGCAGGCCGATGAGATCGAAGGCCCTTCTGAAAGCTGGGCGACATTTACCGCCCGCGTCGAAGCGGCCCGCCTTGCGGCCTGTGCCTTTGGCGCTGAACGCGTTTTGGCCGTCAGTTCTGGCGGGGTTATCGGGCAATTAACGGCAGCGTCGCTGGGTGCACCAGACAAAATGATGATGACGCTGAACCTGCAAATCAAGAACACGTCGATCACCAAATTCGTTTTCACCAACTCCGCGTTTTTTCTCCATGAGTTCAACGCAACACCACATATGATGTCCGGCGAAGCTGCTGGCATGTTGACCTATAGCTAAGGAATAAATCCATGAGTACCGACACACAAACGCTCGATATTCCAAAGGTCACTGCCTATCTGGAAGAACATCTTGAAGGGTTTGAAGGCCCGCTTGAGGTGAGCAAGTTCCAGGCAGGTCAGTCGAATCCGACCTTCCTGTTGAAAACGCCGAGTCGCAATTTCGTGCTGCGCCGCAAACCGCCGGGGGTTTTGCTGAAATCTGCCCATGCGGTTGATCGCGAATTTCGTGTGCAAAAGGCGTTGCAGGACACAGATGTGCCCGTTTCAAAAATGCATCTGCTGTGCGAAGACGACGATGTGATCGGATCGGCGTTTTATATCATGGACCACGTTAACGGGCGCAATTTCATGGACCCGCGCATGCCGGACGAGACCAATGAAACGCGTGCCGGGATAATGGACGAAATGAATCGGGTGCTTGCCGCCCTTCATGACGTCGATATCAATGCAGTCGGGTTGGCGGACTACGGCCCCCCTGGTAATTATTATGAACGTCAGGTTGGCCGCTGGACCAAACAATACCGCGCCTCGGAAACTGAAGATCAGCCTGCGATGAACGAACTGATCGAACGTCTGACAGCCAGTATTCCGGCTGATGATGGCCAACGCACGTTGGTGCACGGTGACTATCGCATCGACAATATGATGTTTGAGAAAGACGGCACGAAATGCTTGGCTGTGTTGGATCGGGAGCTTTCTACAATTGGTCACCCCTATGCAGATCTGGCCGCCGTTATCATGCAATGGCAAATGCCTGCTGGTCCGGAAGGGCGCGGCTTTGGTGGGGCAGACCGTAAGGCGCTTGGCGTGCCTACGGATGAAGAGTTCATCGCCAAATACTGCGAGCGCCGCGGCTTGGACGGAATTGACAACTTCGGTTTCTATTTGGGCTTCTGCTTTTTCCGCATGGCTGGGATCATTCAGGGTGTGCTGAAGCGCGCGCTTGACGGCAATGCCTCGAACCCGGAACGCGCGCTCAAGGTCGGCGCTTATGTGCCTGTCTTTGCCGCCAACGGATTGAAAGCATTGGAAAGAAAATAAGATGACACATCAAGAGTTCTCGACCGATCCGTTAGAGGCAAAGGATAGAAACTTTGTGACTGCGTTGGCGCGTGGGCTTGATGTGTTGCGGTGCTTTCGTGAGAATGAATCAGCACTCACCAATACGGATTTTTCTGAACGTACGGGCCTGCCAAAAGCGACGGTATCCAGGCTGACGCACACCCTGTGCGAGCTTGACTATCTTGTCGCTGATCCTCGCACTGGTACCTACCGTTTGGGTGCAGGTGTGCTGCAATTGGGCTTTGGTGTGTTGACGAGCATGGAGATCGGTGACCGGGCAGCCGAAGAAATGAAGGCGCTACGCGACGGGCCAAATTCCTATATCACGGTTGCTATCGGCGAACCCTACCGGTTGGACGTGGTATATGTATGCACCAAACGCTCTCGCGAAGATGTCGCGCTGCAGATGCGGGTCGGGTCACGTTTGCCACTGTTCGATTCAGCCATTGGCCGGGCCATTATGGTGGGTATGGACGATACTATGCGCGAGCGGACCTTTGCGATTGCTGCGCAAACCGATGCCACATTGGAGGCTCGCGGACGCGCAAGCTTTGCCGCTGCGGTGAAAGAGTTCGAAGAAAAAGGGTTTTGTTCAAGCTATGGCGACTGGCGGCCGGATGTAAACGGGATCGCTGTGCCCGTGTTTTCGCCGAACGGGTCTTTGGTCTATGGGTTGAACATTGGCGGCCCCGCATTTCACGTCAAAAAGAAGCAGCTTGAGACTGTCTATGCGAAACGTCTGATCAAGGCAGCAGAAGCGATCAGCATCCGGATTTAGTCGGGTCCACCAGCAACCAAGCAGAATCAATTCTGTGCGGGCAATGCTCTGATTTTGCCGTGCAAATTATGCGCTGTTGCGAACAACATAGCGGTTCTTGCAGGATGCAAACAGGACTGCATGAAAAAGTGACGTAAGGACAAAATAACTTGTCGTCTGCAGCCGCCGGACAATTGTCAGGATGCTGTCTATTTAGCGTGCATTCCAGTAGACTTTAAGGGTCGTCAAAAAAACAACAATAACATGCGCTTAGCTGCAGTATCGCTCCGAAAATGGGCGAACGTTCCCTGTTTGCTTATTTATCGGGCACCTGCAACTTAGCGCAAGATATGACATGGCGTACCCTGCCTCTCCGCAACTTTTGAACGGAGGCGCTTGACAATAGAACCCATTATGCAAGGCTTCGGCCAAGGCTTGGCAACCTCAAAAAAACGCATCAAAGCGCCAGGCCGTCCTTGGGAGGATAAAAATGAAAAATATCACTAAGCTTGGCGCGGTATCCGCGCTTTCTTTGATCATTGGCGCAAGCGCTGCCTTTGCCGAAAACATCAAAATTGCATTTATCGATCCGCTGTCTGGCCCCTTTGCCAGCACCGGCACAAACGGCCTGCACCAATTTGAATTTGCTGCTGACTACATGGTTAACGACAAGGGCGGCATTCTTGACGGTCAGAAGATGGAAATCGTCGCGTTTGACAACAAGATTAGCCCAAAAGAGTCTCTAATTCAGCTTCAGGTCGCAATTGACCAAGGTATCCGCTTTATCGCTCAGGGTAACTCCTCGGGTGTTGCGAACGCGCTGACCGAAGCAGTCGACAAGCATAACAAGCGCAACCCAGACAGCCGTGTTCTTTTCCTGAACTACGCCGCCGTCGATCCTGCGCTGACGAACGACAAGTGTAACTTCTGGCACTTCCGCTTTGACGCCAACGCCGACATCAAGATGGATGCGCTGACAGACGTGATCGCAAAAGACGAAAGCATCAAGAAGATCTATCTGATCGGTCAGGACTATTCGTTTGGTAAGGCTGTTGCCGCTGCCGCGAACACGATGCTGGGTGAAAAGCGCCCAGACATCGAAATCGTCGGTGACGAACTGCACCCAATCGGCAAGGTCAAGGATTTCACTCCCTACGCTCGTAAGATCGTATCGTCCGGTGCCGATGCTGTTATCACAGGTAACTGGGGTGCAGACATGTTGGGCTTGGGCAAGTCCGTTATCGAGAACGGTTTTGAAGGTCCTATCTACACATATTATGCGGCTGGTTCCGGCATCACAGGTGCATTCGGCGAAAGCGGCAAAGACCGCATCCGTCTGATTTCCCAAGGTGGCATCAACCCGATCGCATCTGACGAAGCGCGCGCCACTTATGACGCGTTCAAGGTCAAGTACCCAGATGGCAACATCGACCAAAGCCGTATCTTCAACGTTATAGGCATGTTGGCAGACGCCATCACCGAAGCCGGTACAGCCGATGACGTTGTCGCAGTGGCAACCAAGTTGGAAGGTATGGAGTACGACAGCATGTGGGGCGGCAAAATCTTTATGCGCCCACAGGATCACCAAGCGATCCAGGACATGAATGTTGGCGTACACACCGACGAAAATATCGACTTTGATTATGACGGCTCCGGTTATGGCGTCTTCACTGAATCGACAGTTGAAATGGCGTCGATGGACAGCCCTACAACATGCGACATGAAGCGCCCATAACCAGCGCTTTCCCGGCCCGTTTGGTATATCCTGACGGGCCGATTTTCTCTTACATTTACCACCACTCTACTGGAGGGGCCTAATGGACCTCATTCTCGTTAATCTGATCGACGGGCTGGTTACAGGACTGCTGCTGTTCATGCTTTCCGCCGGTTTGACCCTAATTTTCTCGATGATGGGTGTTCTTAACTTTGCCCATGCCAGCTTTTATATGCTTGGCGCGTATTTCGCCTATCAGATCAGCCTTGCGCTTGGTTTCTGGATGGGACTGTTGGTCGCCCCGATAGTGGTGGGTGTCTTGGGTGCCGGTGTTGAACGCTATGGCCTTCGCCGCGTCCACCAATACGGGCACGTACCTGAACTAATCTTTACGTTCGGACTTGCATTGCTGATTGAAGAGTTGGTGCAATTCATCTGGGGCAAAAACCAGATGGCTTACAACGTGCCGGATGTGCTTAATTTTACGGCCTTTGCAATCTCTGGAAATTCTATCCCCGCCTACAAGATTTTCATGATCTTTATCTCGATCGCGATCTTTATCGGTCTGCTCTATATTCTGACAAAAACCCGTGTGGGGATGATTATCCAGGCAGCTCTCAGCTATCCGCGCACTGTCGAGGCCTTGGGCCATAACGTTCCATTGATCTTTATGGGGGTGTTCGGCGTCGGGACTGCGCTGGCCGGTTTAGCTGGTGTCATTGCCGGCCCCGTTCTGGGCACCTTTCCCGGAATGGCCTTTGTGCTTGGCTCTATCGTGTTCGTGACAATCGTGATTGGCGGTCTCGGATCCCTTTGGGGGGCATTGGTTGCGTCCCTTCTAATTGGTTGGATCACGACCTTTGCCAAGTCCTATAATATCGAAATGGAGGACCTGTTAAACGGTATAGGTATCTCAACGCCTGAGAACCTAAGCGGCAGCGTTTTCCGCGATTTCTGGAGCCTAACAAGCCCCCAGATCGCTGACATCCTACCCTATATTCTGATGGTGCTGATCCTTATCTTCCGCCCAGCAGGACTTTTCGGAAAGCGCCAGTCATGACAGTATCAGACCCTAGACACGACGTTCCAGAAGGCGCGCGCGAGAAAGCCCAGATTACAACTGACCCCTCCCGGGCCTCTGAAAGAATGCGCGCAGGTGCCATGTCAATGACGTTGGCCCCTTGGCTGACTGCAATCGTTATTCTGGTGTTCTTGCCGATGGTTTTCACCAACAACTCGGCGCTGACGATCATGAACCAGATGTCGATCACAATCGTGTTCGCGCTGGCATATAACATGCTGTTGGGGCAGGGGGGCATGCTGTCCTTTGGCCACGCTGTTTATGCGGGTGTGGGCGGTTTTGCTTGTATGCACATCATGAACATGTCGGATCTCTTTGAATCCATACCGCTGGTGATCCTGCCAGTATTTGGCGGGTTGTTCGGCATGGGACTTGCGATGATTGTCGGCTCTTTCTCAACGCGATCAGCCGGCACTGTATTCGCCATGATCTCGTTAGGGGTCGGTGAACTGATTGCGGCCTGTTCGGTTATCATCGTTGCCTTCTTCG
>JAPKCR010000796.1 GCA_026421135.1 Sulfitobacter sp.
GTTCCAGCAATCAGCTCAAGCCGCTGGCATTCCACTGGAAATCAAGCGCGAGCCCAATGATGGCTACTGGTCCGAAGTTTGGAACAAGCAGCCGTTCTGTGCATCCTACTGGGGCGGCCGTCCAGTTCAGGACCAGATGTATTCGACAGCGTACCTGTCGACTGCAGACTGGAACGACACCCGTTGGAAGCGCCCCGAATTCGACGCGATGCTGCTTGAGGCACGTGCCGAGTTGGACGAGGGCAAGCGCAAGGAAATCTATTCCAAGATGGGCATGATGGTCCGTGACGAAGGCGGTCTGATCCTACCCATGTTCAACGACTTTGTTGACGGTGTTGCAAGCAATGTCGGCGGCTGGATCGAAGATCCGAATGCTGAGCTGATGAACAACAAAGCGCCGATCAAATGCTGGGTCAAAGACGCATAAGGGTTCATTAGATGCACCCAATACTGAAACTGATCGCCCAACGCTTAGCGTTGGGCCTTCTGCTCCTCCTTGCCGCGTCGATCCTGATCTTCGTTGGCACTTCGATTTTGCCCGGCGACGTGGCACAATCAATCCTCGGCCAATCCGCCACGCCCGAAGCATTGGCAAATATGCGTCGCGAACTTGGCCTGAACGAACCCGCCGTCACCCGCTATTTCGCATGGCTTGGTGGTGTTTTGCAGGGCGATCTGGGCACAGCGTTAACCAATGGCCGCGACATCGCGGAAAGCCTTGGTAGCCGTCTGAAAAATACCCTTTTTCTTGCCTTTTGGGCCGCGGCGATTTCGGTGCCGCTCGCTATATTCCTGGGTCTATTGGCTGTCCGCTATAAAGACCGCTGGCCGGACAAGTTGATCTCGGCTGTGACGCTGACGACAATCTCTATCCCCGAGTTCATGATTGGCTATCTGTTGATGTTCTTTTTGGCCATCCAGTTACCCGCGTGGATCAACCAAGCTGAATTTCTGCCCGATGCCGTACAAGGCTGGATGCTTACCAACCTGCGCTTTTCATCTGTGGCGCTGATCAATGACAGCATGACGCTGATCGAAAAGATCAAGTCAATCACGTTGCCTATTATGGTGCTGACGCTGGTGGTACTCGCCCATATGATGCGGATGACCCGCGCCGCGATCCTGAACGTGATGCAGTCTGCGTATATCGAGACTGCTGAACTTAAAGGTCTGGGCATGCTCAAGATCATTCGCAAGCACGCATTTCCGAATGCCATCGCGCCGATCGTCAATGTGGTGATGCTGAACCTTGCCTATCTCGTAGTTGGTGTCGTCGTGGTCGAGGTGGTTTTTGCCTATCCCGGTATGGGGCAATATCTGGTGGACCACGTCAGCAAACGTGACGTTCCTGTAGTACAGGCGTGCGGCCTGATCTTTGCCGCTGTGTATATAGGCTTGAACCTCGTGGCTGACATCGTGTCGATCCTTGCCAATCCAAGGTTGAGGCATCCCAAATGAATTCTCCCCCGAATAAATTCATTTCATGCGGCCAAGCATTTGCGCAAAGCATAGGCGCGCAAAGGCAACCAGTCGCTGCGTCGTCACTGCCCATTAAAACCCTGCCATCGAAAGGGTTTCGCCCGTGAAAAACATCCCCATATCGGCCATGATCGGTCTGTTCTTCACCGGTATCTATTTCCTCATGGCAATTTTCGCCCCTTGGATCGCCCCCTACGGTATGGCCGAAATCGTCGGCGACGTGTGGGAACCTTCGTCCAGTGAGTTCCTTCTTGGGAC
>JAPKCR010000167.1 GCA_026421135.1 Sulfitobacter sp.
GCTGCAAGAACTGTTGGCCGAGATACTCAAGCATGGGCCGCAACTTGAAAAAGAACATCGGGACAAAATCGAAGAACTGCACGCTGCAATGGCCGAGCAGGTCGTTTCTATCAGAATAAAAGAAGTTGAAACCAAATTTTCAGAGGCTGATAACGTCCTTTCCTATTTGGAAAATGTACGCGTCGACATGATATCAAACGCCGAACTATTTTTGATGTCAGCAGCCAAATCTAGCGATGGTCCATTTCCCGATGTCATTCGAAAATACCACCAAGACCCGCATTTCGACAGATACGCGGTCAATATTATGGTTTCGCACGATGAAGGCCCGCCCACAGCACCGGTTGTCGCCGAGGATTTGCCATCAGTCAGTCATCTGACCGGCCGAATTGAACATATTTCAGAGATGGGCACGCTTTCGACGAACTTCACGTTGATTAGACCCGGTGCCCTGCACCGTGCAAATGGCGGCTACCTTGTGCTGGATGCAAACCGGGTCCTGTCTGAGCCCTATGCGTGGGACACACTAAAGCGCTGCCTACAAAGCCAATCCATATCAATGACGTCGCTGGCAGAACGCCTCAGCTTATCATCGACAGTGACTTTGGAACCTGACCCGATTCCGCTAGATGTTCGGGTGATCCTCGTTGGTGGCAGGCGGCTTCATATGTTGCTGCTCGAACTTGATCCTGAGTTTGGAAAACTCTTTAAACTACAGGCAGATTTCGAAGATGACCTGCCTCGCACTGCAAAAAACACCCGCGCCCTGGCACGGATCGTCGCTGAATATGCGACCAAAGAAAAGCTGAAGCCACTGACCGCCACTGCGGTCGCAGCCCTACTTGACCACGCCGTCCGGCTTGCCGGTGACAATACAAAACTGACACTTGAGATCGCCAAATTGACCGACGTCATGCGAGAGGCGGATTTTTATGCGACGCGCCACAAACGCGACCTGATTTCCGAAGAGGATATCGAACATGCTATACAAAAAGCCGTACAACGTGGGTCGCGCATCAAAGAGCGGATGCAAGAAGCAATCGCGCGAAAAACTGTCCTCATTGACACAAAAGGTCAGGCCGTAGGCCAGATAAACGGCTTGGCTGTTGTCGGGGTCGGAACAAATTATTTTGGGCGCCCGTCGCGTATCACAGCCCGTGTTCGCATGGGTGCCGGCAAACTGGTCGATATCGAACGCGAGGTAGAACTGGGGGGGCCGCTCCATTCAAAAGGCGTGCTAATTTTGAGCAGCTATCTTGCTACGCATTTCGCTTTGGATGTGCCGATGTCTTTGCATGCAAGCCTGGTATTCGAGCAAAGCTATGGCGGCATAGACGGAGATAGCGCTTCCTCAGCCGAGCTATACGCGATGCTGTCAGCATTATCCGGCACACCAATTCGTCAGGGTCTCGCGGTGACTGGGTCTGTGAACCAGAATGGGGATGTCCAAGCCATTGGTGGGGTCAACGAAAAGATCGAAGGGTTTTTTGACACTTGCATGGCGCATGGTCTGACCGGCGAACAGGGTGTCCTTATTCCTGCGTCAAACGTCGATCACCTTATGCTGCGCCGTGACGTAGTCGAGGCCGCCAAATCAGGCTCTTTCCACGTGATACCAATCAAAACGATTGATCAGGGCATTGAAGTATTGACAGGTGTGACCGCCGGGCGACGCGGCCGTAGCGGGCAGTTCCCTGCAGACAGCATCAACGGAAAAGTTGAAGCACAACTGCGTGCCTTTGCTGAAACCCGCCGCAAATTCGGGGCATCTAGCAACAAAGAACCAGATTTTGACGTCGACAAAGGTCCCGACCAATGAGCAAAGAGCGCCGCACCGGACTACGCATTCTTGTTGGGGCCGCTTCCTTTGCAGATGCCGTTGCTGGGGTGCGCATCGTCCAGAAATTGCCCAGCAGTTTTTGCGCGGGTCTTGGGGGACTATTGGTAGAAGAGCTGGACATATTAGCGGCATGTGAAATCCCTGACAGACGCATTGTTCTTTCAAGCGGCAAGACTGCATCGGCACCTAACCTTTCTCAGCTGCGCACTCTTTTAAATGCAGACGCGCGGGCCTTTCGAAGGCTGCTGGCGCAGGCGTCTGGTCCGGGCGCTACCCAGTGGGCCTTTATGCAAGACAAGGGTGAACTGGTCAGAACCGCGTTGCAGGCCGCCGCAGGTTGGGATGTCCTTGTACTAGGCTACCGTCAGACCAGCAAGGTGCTAGGAAAGGTTATCCTCTTGCAAAAGTCCGGACCTCCTAGCGAAAATGTGCAAGAAGCTTTCAGCCGTCTTTCGCACCGACTGGCCGGTGAACCCATTGTCTTTTCTATCAAGGAAAACGGCGACGAAGCGGTCAGTGCACAAACCTCAAAAACCATCCAGTTCAAGACCCTTGATGATGCTTTGCGGGTGCTTGCGCGTACAAATGCACAGGCGGTAGTGGTGGACTTTGCACGTGGTCCTATCCACAATCAGAATGATCTGTTGCGCCTTCTCGAAGCGGCGCGATGTCCCGTCTTTGTGTTTGATGCATCAAATCCAAGTTCTGTGCTAGAAAATAGCATGCAAATACCACCGCAATAGGACAAGGCAAAACCGTATAATGAGAGCCGAGATAAGTGCGCAGAGCACACCACCTGCCACTTTGAGGCGTGCAATCACTCTTCCGCTTTTGGTGTTTTACGGGTTGGGCGTCACAATCGGTGCCGGCATCTATGTCCTCGTCGGCGCGACCGCAGCGCAGGCCGGTATCTATGCACCTGCATCCTTTTTGGTAGCCGCTTTTGTCATGCTCTTTAGCGCGGGCAGTTTTAGTGAACTTTCCGGCCGCTTTCCGCAAAGCGCTGGCGAGGCCGCATATGTTGAAGGTGCGTTCAGGGTGCCATCGCTGACCGTGATAACGGGAGGCCTGTTGCTTGTGGGTGGGACTGTCTCGGCATCAGCTATTGCAGTTGGATGTGCGGGGTATATCGCTACGCTTTTGTCCCAGCCGATGTGGATGATCATACTGTTAGCTGTCTTGGCTTCAGGACTGATCGCCGCATGGGGTATCCTTGAATCGGTTAGATTTGCTGCGGTGCTTACTCTGGTCGAAATCTTGGGACTGATCGTAGTTGTCATTGCAGGTATATGGCACCACCCAAATGTCGTTCTTGAACTGCCGTCAGTTTTTCCGTCACCTTCGGATGCCCCTGCCCTTGCGGCAGTTGCCCTGACAAGCCTTATCGCCTTTTTTGCCTTTATCGGCTTCGACGGCATGGTCAATATTATCGAAGAAACTGAGAACCCTTCGCGTAATATGCCACTGGGCATCTTCATCACACTGGCAATTTCCACGTTGCTTTACTTTTCGGTTGCCGCAACCGCAGTCTTGCTTCTTCCGCTTGATGAACTGGCCAGCTCAGCAGCGCCAATCAGCCTGTTGTTTGAAAAGCTGACAGGAATTTCACCAATAGCGATCACACTTGTCGCGATCGCCGCTACATTTAACGGGATCGTTATTCAGACCATTCTTGCCTCCCGTGTCATCTATGGTATGGCGCAAGCCGGCCGCCTGCCCAAGCGTCTGGCGCAGTTGAATTCTCGAACACGTACTCCATTGCTTGCAACAGTCCTTGTGACCGGATGTACCCTGATCCTTGCCCTGTTTTTTCCGATTGCTGTTCTGGCAGAGCGCACATCGCAAGTTGTCCTTGTGGTCTTTGTTCTGATCAACCTGTCGCTATTGCGGATCAAGTGGCGGGGCGACCCCGCACCTGAAAGGATTTTCGTCGTACCGGCAATTGTTCCCGTTATCGGCGTCATCACCTCTACAGCCATGCTTGTAGGACCTTTCTTGCCCTACAACTGAACCTCGCGACTGCGCGGCTTTGACAAGGATCAAATAGGTCCGCCCTCATCCGCCTAAGATGGTGGGCACATGCCAGCATGTCAGCCAGAGAAGGACACCCCATGTCGGAGCCGGAAATTAACCCGCTGGGAGAGAACCAATTTATCGCGGAAAAGCTGCGTGAGGTTGCAGATCTGCTTGATCAGCAAGGTGCAACGCAATTTCGCGTAAGCGCCTATCGTGACGCAGCCGCCTATATCGCAACGATGTCCGATCCGATCCGGAGCGTCTATCGCACAGGCGGCAAGCGCGGGATGGAAGATTTACCGACAATCGGCATTTCCATCGCGGCTGCCATTGCGGAAATTCTGGACACAGGTGCCTTGAGCGTTCTGGATCGTTTGCGCGGATCGGCAGATCCTGAAAAACTGTTTCAGACCGTGCCGATGATTGGCCCGTCCCTGGCACAGCGCATTCATGAAACCCTGCACATCGAAACACTAGAAGCCCTAGAGGCCGCTGTGGTTGATGGCCGACTGGCGCAAGTCAAAGGCATCGGCAAGCGTCGCAGCGACAGCATCGGGCATTCTTTGAATGATATGCTCGCGCGGCGACGACCGTCGCAAGCACGCAAGGGAGCACCTGAACCGCCAGTCGCCGACATCCTTGCGGTGGATCAGCAATATCGCGAATCTGCGGACAGCCTCCCATCCATCAGACCGCGCCGATTCAACGAAACGGGGCGGCGCAGAATTCCCATTTTGCACACCGAGCGTGGTATGTGGCGCTTTACCGCGCTTTATTCCAATTCATCGGCAGCTCATAGATATGGCAGAACCCACGACTGGGTGGTCATCTACTTTGAGCAGGACGGACAGCCCGAAGGGCAGTCAACGGTGATTACGCAACACGGCGGGCACCTTGATGGCCGCCGAGTCGTACGTGGACACGAATCCGCATGTGCCGAGTATTACGGGCTGTAGAATGGAGATATTACAAAGCACTGCACGGGCCTATGTCTGTAAGATTATGCTCATCCTTGCGATCTCGCTGTTTTGTCAGCCAGCGATTGCCTCATCGCCAGATTTTCAAGCGCGGCTTGATCGGGCCGGGATTGACTATCAGGTGCCCCAATCTGGCAAAGCAATATTGGTAAACATAGCCGCGTTCGAGCTGATCGCCTTTCAAGACGGAACACCCGTTTTGCGCAGCCGCGTCATCGTTGGTACACCTTGGCACCGCACCCCCCGACTGCAAACTAATGTATCGACCGTTCGGTTTCGCCCGACTTGGCACCCTACTCCGTCGATGATCGCCAGTGGGGAGTATCGCGACAGGGTCGTGCCAGCCGGCGCAAACAATCCGCTGGGACTGGCCGCAGTCCGGTTGGGGCCGGGATTGTTGGTCTATCTGCATGACACCAACCGGCGAGAGCTGTTCGCACAAGAATACCGTGCTCTGTCACATGGCTGTGTCCGGGTCGACCGCTGGGACGAACTGGTGGCTTTTGTGCTGGATATGGAGATTGACCGTGTCCACGAACTCGCAAATGGAAGTCGCACATTTGATGTCCCTGCCCCACCCATACCAGTTAGATTGGGATATTTCACACGGTTCCCTGATGCGAAGGGGCAGATCGTTACGCACCCTGACATCTATCGGTTGGGTAGATTATCCTCCTCAAACGTAAAGTTTGATTACGGAGCGGATCTGGCCTGCGCGCAAGGTGCCGAAGTGAATTGAAGCACCTCGAATTTCCGCCATCATGATTGCCTGTTGGAAATCACCTACGGGATTTGCTGGTCTCCGGGGTCACATCGATGCAAGTTTTAGCCGCTGCATTGCCTCATTTCCAATTTGTTCTATGTCTGATGCAAACTTGGCAAAGACGAGTAAATTAGCGGTGGATGAAACCGCCCCCATTGGGGGCGACATCAGGATGACCCCCTCTTTTGAAGGCGCACCCGAATACAAGACATCGCCCATCGCCTTCAGAGCCGAAGGCGTGTCGATCGGACCACCGGGCAGCCTTTCTTGAAGGATCATCATCTCACTCTCGTCACTTTTGACCCCGATTGAATCAAGTATAGCGAGCGGAATGGAGACCCCACTCCATCTTGCATTACATTCTATCCAGTGGATCGAGTTTCCGACGTTGTCATGATCGCATATGACAGCATCTAGGCTACACCTTCCGTAGTATCCCAATTG
>JAPKCR010000797.1 GCA_026421135.1 Sulfitobacter sp.
TCAAGCGCTTAATCAGGCGCTTGAAGGCGATGAGGCGATCAAATTTACGCAGATCGAGGACGCCAAAGCCGGCATTGCCGAGGTGTTTTTTACCTTTGCGGCGGTTTTGCGCAGTGAATCCGCAGGTGACTACTATGTGCTGCTGTACGCACGGATCGCGCAATATTTGAACCCGAACCACATTGACGCATTGCTGCTGACAGCAGACCTGCTTGAAACTCTTGGGCAATTTGACCTCGCGATTGCCGAGCTTGCAAATGTACCTGCCAATAATCCAGCCTATCATGCGGCAGAATTAGGCCGTGCTGCGGCCTTGCGTCGATCCGGTCGACCCGAACAGGCAATCGAAGTTTTGCAACAATTGACCCGCAGCCATGGGGGATTGCCGTCGGTCCACTCAGCCCTTGGCGATGCACTGCGCGCAGAAGACAAGTTCAAAGCCGCGATCGAATCTTATGACATGGCGATTGAATTGACCGTAGAATCGAACCCGCAGCGGTGGGTGCTTTTCTATGCCCGTGGCATTTCAGAGGAACGCGCTGGCGATCTGGACAAGGCTGAGGCGGACTTCCGGTCTGCGCTGGCGATTAATCCGGATCAGCCGCAGGTGTTAAACTATCTGGGGTATTCGCTAGTCGAACAGGGGCGCAATCTGGACGAAGCGCTGAATATGATTGAACGCGCTGTCGGGGCCAGCCCGGGATCGGGATACATTGTCGATTCACTTGGCTGGGTCCTCTATCGCCTGGGCCGCTACCAAGAAGCGGTTTCGCAGATGGAGCGGGCAGTGGAGCTGGTTGCCATCGATCCGGTGGTGAACGACCATTTGGGCGATGTCTATTGGGCTGTAGGTCGCGAACGCGAGGCTGAATTCCAATGGCGCCGGGCCCTGTCCTTTGTTGACCCCGAAGATGCCGACAGCGAAGCAGACCCTGACCGGATGCGCCGAAAGCTTGAGGTCGGGTTGGATGTTGTCCTTAAGGAAGAGGGTGCCGCACCGTTGGTCAAGTTGACGGCAGACTGATGCGTACGAACAGTGCCGCGCTAGGCTTGGTCAGTTCGGTGCCAGCCTGGGCCAAGGTTAACCTGACATTACATGTGACAGGACAGCGCGCCGACGGATATCACCTGCTGGACAGTTTGGTCGTCCGTGCCGCAGTGGGCGACATGATCAGTGTCGCACCGTCTGATGAACTCGAACTGTTCATCGACGGCCCCTACGCAAATGCTGCGCCACTGGATGACCGAAATCTTGTCATCCGTGCCGCACGGCTGTTGGATGAAGGGGGTACACGTGGTGCGCGTCTGCATTTGACCAAGGTGCTGCCAGCAGCGGCGGGCATTGGTGGCGGATCAGCGGACGCTGCAACGGCCCTAAAGCTGTTGGGCAAACATTGGGGGTTGCCTCTCCCTGCGGATGTTACCCGATTGGGCGCTGATGTGCCCGTGTGTCTACATGATGCCCCCCAGCGGATGCGCGGCGTAGGCGAAACGCTGAGCGATGTGGGGCCACTCCCGCCGTGTTGGCTGGTGCTGGTAAATCCGAACAAATCGGTCTCAACGCCAGAGGTGTTTGGTAGGCTGAGGTCGAAAGAGAACCCACCGATGCCCGACACGCTTCCGATTTTTGACACTGCACAGAATTTTGCCGCATGGCTGAGTCTGCAACGCAATGACCTAGAGGCACCTGCGATGGAGATTGTTCCAGAAATCGCGGCGTGCCTTGGGGCGCTT
>JAPKCR010000168.1 GCA_026421135.1 Sulfitobacter sp.
CTGGCTTGACTGTGGTCACACTGTCATCTGCCTTGGTTTTCAGGATTTGAGACACAAGCATTATAGAACCCTCCGCAATAATATTGCTCTAAAGCCTAGGTTCTCTTTAATGGTGTTGCCTGTCAAGTATTTGCCTCAAGTCTTGCGACTTCTGTCCGCACCCCTTGGGCCAACTCTTCAGCAAACCGGCTTAACCGCTGGTTGCGACGGTCATCTTCATGGCGGATCAGGTAAAATGCCCGGCTCAGCGTGACTTCCGAGGTCAGAATGCGTGTCACGCCAGGGGTCGCCGGCAGGCAGAAATCATGAACGATACCAACGCCCCCACCCTGCCGGATCATATTCACCTGTACAGACACAGAATTTGACGCCAGCGGAACACGGTTCATGCCTAATTCAGTCAGATAGTCCAACTCACGGTCAAAGATCATATCGGGGATATACCCCACCAGTCGGTGTCTTTGCAGATCCGCGGTGGTTTGAATGGGCGCGCTACTATTCAGATAGGTATCGGATGCAGCAAGATGCAGCCGGTAATCGGTGATCTTTTGCACAATCAATCTACCGGCTGTGGGGGCGCTGACGCCGATCGCCATATCGGCTTCGCGTCGGGACAGGTTGAACACCCGTGGCAGGGCTACGATCTGAATATCTAACTCTGGGTTGGCCGCAATCAGCCGCGCACAGACCTGCGGCAAGAGGTAGTTCGCGCAGCCGTCAGGCGCACCGATCCGGATTTGTCCCCGCAACCTGTCCGATGGCTCGGCGACCTCGGCTGTGGCCACGCGCATGGCCTGCTCGGCCGCTTCTGCGCGTTCCAACAATTGAACCCCGGCCTCGGTCAAGGCATATCCTGTTGGTGATTTGACGAATAAAACCACCCCCAATCCTTTTTCGACCCGCGCCATGCGCCGTCCTAGGGTCGCGGGGTCAAGCCGCAAAATTTTGCCCGCCCCCGACAGGCTTTGCTCGCGCGCAACCGCCAGAAACAAACGTAGATCATCCCAATTTCCCAACATCGCGCTCTATGCCTTTTCATTTTGCCAAGAAAACTCCGGAGGAGTCCGCAAGGACGGGGGCTGGCCCCTCTCCGCTGCGCATTTCGCGCGCTCATCTTGCAAAAATGCAAAACAGTTTTGACTTCATGCCCCTTTCCCAATCATTTTTGCAAGCCTATCGTGCGGAAAACCCAACCGGAGGATTCCCATGCAAGAGCTTACCCATTACCTGAACGGCGAACATGTCAAAGGCACGTCAGGCCGTTTTTCCGATGTTTTCAACCCGGCCACAGGCGAAGTGCAGGCCAGATGCCCCCTCGCCAACGAAGCCGAGATGGACCAAGCGGTGAAATACGCGATGGCAGCACAGCCGGCTTGGGCCGCCGTGAACCCACAACGCCGCGCACGGGTCATGATGAAGTTCGTCGACCTGCTGAACCGCGACATGGACAAACTGGCCGAGGCCCTGTCCCGCGAGCATGGTAAGACCCTACCCGATGCCGCCGGTGACGTGCAGCGTGGGCTTGAAGTCGTCGAATACTGCATCGGCGCGCCTGAATTGCTGAAAGGTGACTACACAGATAGCGCTGGCCCCGGCATTGATATGTATTCCATGCGTCAGCCCTTGGGTGTATCGGCCGGCATTACGCCGTTCAATTTCCCCGCCATGATCCCGATGTGGATGTTCGCGCCAGCAATCGTTTGCGGCAACGCGTTCATCCTTAAACCGTCCGAGCGTGATCCGTCTGTTCCGCTGATGCTTGCCGAACTGCTCGAGGAAGCCGGCCTGCCAAAGGGCATCATTCAGGTCGTCAACGGCGACAAGGAAGCGGTCGACGCAATCCTGCACCACCCTGTTATCCAATCCGTGGGCTTTGTCGGGTCCACCCCGATTGCCGAATATATTTACGGTACCGGCTGTTCGAATGGTAAGCGTGTTCAATGCTTTGGCGGTGCCAAGAACCACATGATCATCATGCCAGATGCCGATCTGGATCAGGCCGCCGATGCGCTTATCGGTGCGGGCTACGGTGCTGCCGGCGAACGCTGCATGGCAATCTCTGTTGCCGTCCCTGTGGGCGATGAAACCGCTGATCGTCTGATCGAAAAGCTGATCCCACGCATCGAAAAGCTGAAAGTCGGGCCTTACTCGTCGGGGAACGATGTCGATTACGGCCCCGTTGTAACGGCTGCGGCCAAGGCCAACATCGAACGTCTGGTTCAGACCGGCATTGACCAAGGTGCCACTTTGGTCGTCGATGGCCGTAACTTCAGCTTGCAGGGCTACGAGGAAGGCTTCTTTGTCGGGCCGCACCTGTTTGATAACGTCACCAAAGACATGGATATCTACAAGCACGAGATTTTCGGCCCCGTGTTGTCCACTGTGCGTGCGAAGACATACGAAGAGGCGCTTGGCCTTGCCATGGACCACGAGATGGGCAACGGCACCGCGATCTTTACCCGTGACGGTGATGCAGCGCGTGATTTCGCCAACCGCATCAACGTGGGCATGATCGGCATCAACGTGCCAATCCCAGTGCCATTGGCCTATCACACCTTTGGCGGCTGGAAGAAATCCGTGTTTGGCGACCTGAACCAGCACGGCCCCGATGCGTTCAAGTTCTACACACGGACCAAAACCGTGACCTCGCGCTGGCCTTCAGGCATTAAAGAAGGTGGCGAGTTCAACTTTAAACCGATGGAATAAACTATCTTTTGCGGGGGTTACGGCCCCCGCAGACCGCTTGCTTCATCGCCAAGCTTTGCTATAATTAAACGCACGTTCAATTCGACAGGTCTTGGGAGGGATCATCGCTATGGATTTCGCACTTTCCGAAGAACAAACCGCCATTTTCGATATGGCTTATGGCTTTGGCCAAGAGCACATCGCCCCATATGCGCGCCAATGGGAAAAAGATGAAACCATCCCCAAAGAGATATGGCCCAAGATCGCCGAACTTGGCTTTGGCGGCTTGTATGTGTCCGAGGACGCAGGTGGTTCCGGACTGACACGGCTTGATGCCACGTTGGTCTTCGAAGCGCTTAGCATGGCCTGCCCGTCCGTCGCGGCGTTTCTGTCGATCCATAACATGTGCGCAAAGATGTTGGATAGCTTCGCGAGTGATGAGTTGAAGGCGCGGATCATGGACGATATCTTGTCGATGAACACCGTCCTCAGCTATTGTTTGACCGAACCGGGTTCTGGATCGGACGCAGCCGCCCTTAAGACCAAATGCGACCGGACCAACGACGGCTACACCCTGAACGGGACCAAGGCGTTCATCTCTGGTGGCGGTTATTCTGATGCTTATGTCGCCATGGTGCGTACGTCCGATGACGGTGCTGCCGGTGTCTCGACAGTCTATGTCGAAGACGGCACAGATGGCCTGTCCTTTGGAGGGCTTGAGGATAAAATGGGCTGGCGCAGCCAACCGACCGCCCAAGTGCAGTTTGACAATTGCAACATTCCTGCGGGAAATCTGGTCGGAGAAGAAGGCAAAGGTTTCAAATATGCGATGATGGGGCTGGATGGCGGTCGTTTGAACATCGCTGCCTGCTCCCTTGGTGCGGCACAGACGGCGCTAACCTCGACGCTACAGTATATGGGCGATCGCAAGGCATTCGGGAAACCCATCGACCAGTTCCAAGGGCTGCAATGGCGTCTCGCAGATATGGAGATCGAGATGCAAGCCGCTCGCACCTTTTTGCGCCAAGCGGCCTGGAAACTGGACAACGGCGCGCCCGACGCGACCAAGTTCTGTGCGATGGCCAAGAAGTTCGTTACCGAAGTTGGTAGCAAGGTCGTCGATCAATGCCTGCAACTGCATGGCGGCTATGGCTATCTGGCGGATTACGGCATCGAGAAACTGGTGCGCGATTTGCGGGTGCATCAAATTCTGGAAGGCACAAACGAGATCATGCGCGTCATCGTCGCCCGCGACATGTTGAAAAACAGATGAGCGATATTTCGATCCGCATCACGGGCCGCGCCGGACGGATCACGCTGACCCGCCCCCAGGCGCTGAACGCTATGACATATGAGATGTGTTTGGCCATCGAAGACGCCTTTGATGCGTGGCAAACCGATGACGCGGTTGACCTGATCGTTATTGATGCCGAAGGCGACCGCGCCTTTTGCTCTGGCGGGGACATTGCTGAGCTTTATGCCACCGGGACCAAGGGCGATTATGCCTATGGGCAAAAGTTTTGGGCTGATGAATACCGCCTGAACGCCAAGATCTTCGCCTATCCCAAGCCGGTTGTTTCCTTCATGCAAGGGTTCACCATGGGCGGCGGCGTCGGCCTTGGCTGTCACGGATCGCACCGCATTGTTGGCGAAAGCAGCCAAATCGCGATGCCGGAATGTGGTATCGGCTTGTTGCCCGATGTGGGCGGGACCTTGATGCTGGCACTGGCACCGGGGCGCGTGGGGGAATATCTGGGCACAACCGCAACCCGCATGTCCGGTGAAGACGCTATTTTTGCCGGTTTCGCAGACAGCTACATTCCACAGCATCAATGGAATGACGTGATTGGCACGCTTGAGACCTCTGGCGATGTTTCTGTTATTGAGACTGCCAAGATCACACCGCCAGCTTCTGAACTGGCAGCATTGCAGGACCAGATAGACATGCTGTTTGACGGCGAGACGCTGGGTGATGTGCTGAACAACTTGCGCATCAAGGACAGCCCTTTCGCACAGGAATGCCTCAAGAAAATGTCTCGAATGAGCCCCCTTGCGATGGCAAGCACCATCGAGGCCCTGCACCGATTGCGCGGTCCATCCCTAAGCATAGAAAAAGCGTTAGATTTCGAATATCGTTTCACTTTCCGCGCGATGGAACATGGCGACTTTCTGGAAGGAATACGTGCCGCGATCATCGACAAAGACCGCAATCCGAACTGGCAATTTGCCGATATGAATGTCCCCCTCGCCGCTGTCGCCAAGATGTTGCAACCCTTGGGCAAAGACGCCCTAAAACTGGAGAAATCGATATGAGCATGAAAATTGGATTCATTGGGTTGGGCAATATGGGCGCGCCGATGGCGGCCAATTTGGTCAAGGCCGGGCACACCGTCACCGGATTTGACGTTGCAGGCACTCGGGCTGACGGCGTCGCTGTCGCCGCCGATCTGGAAAGCGCCGTCAAGGGTATGGACGTGGTGATCACCATGCTGCCGAATGGGTCGATCCTGCGGCAGGTGGCCGCGCAAGCGATCCCGCATATGGCCAAGGGGACGTTGTTTATTGATTGCTCGACGGTGGACGTGGAAAGCGCCAAAAATACATCGGAAGCTGCTGAAAACGAAGGGATTATGTCGGTTGATGCCCCTGTATCCGGCGGAATTGGTGGTGCTGCTGGAGGCACCCTGACTTTTATGGCGGGGGGGACCGAAGCGGCATTTAAAAAGGCCAAACCACTGTTCGACATCATGGGCCAGAAGGCCGTGCATTGTGGGGATGCAGGCGCGGGTCAGGCCGCGAAAATCTGCAATAACATGATCCTTGGGGTCACAATGATCGCCACCTGCGAGGCCTTTGCATTGGCTGACAAACTGGGGCTGGACCGTCAAAAGATGTTTGACGTGGTTAGCACGTCATCCGGATATAGCTGGTCGATGAACGCCTATTGCCCCGCCCCCGGCGTCGGGCCGACCTCGCCGGCCGATAACGGCTATGCGCCTGGGTTTGCCGCAGAATTGATGCTCAAGGATCTGGGGTTGTCCCAACAGGCCGCAGAAATGGCGAACGCGGATACGCCAATGGGCGAACTGGCCCGCGCACTGTACGCGCAGTTTGTCGAGGAAGAAGACGGCAAGGGTAAAGACTTCTCGGCGATGCTGCCTCGGTTTGAAAAGCGCAGCCGGCCAAACTAACGCGGTTCGCGGAAATCGTGACAGGCTATTTCCCGCCGGTGGATTAGATCGACGGGAACCAAGCGATGCTCCGTTATGTTATAATAGTGAATAACAATAACGGATTAGTAACATGAAACATCTTTTAGCCGCAGCTGGTGCTTTTGCCTGTTTTG
>JAPKCR010000798.1 GCA_026421135.1 Sulfitobacter sp.
TTGGGGGCCTTGTTACTGGCCACGCTGAACCGCAGATTGACGTTCAAAGTGTTCAAAGACGTGATGCGCCAAACGCTAAACACGTCGGGCTATATCGTTGGTATCTTTATTGCCGCGAATTTCTTTGCCTACGTGCTGCGCTTGTATGGCGGTGACGAAATCATCAAGCATATGTTCGCAGGTTCGTTCGAGAACCCGTATATGATCATCATTTTCATCCTGTTCATCGTCTTCTTGCTGGGCTTCTTGCTGGACTGGATCGAAATCACGCTGATCATCATGCCGCTGGTTCTGCCGGTGGTCGAGGGGCTAAGCCTCGCGGTGAACGGCTTTGGCGTGGTCGACAATCCACAGGTCGTTTGGTTCGCCATTATGGTGGCCGTCACCTTGCAAACCTCGTTCCTGACACCGCCCGTTGGCTTTGCGTTGTTCTACCTCAAGGGCGTGTGCCCTCCGGGTGTGACGCTGGCCCACATCTATCGCGGTGTTATCCCGTTTGTGTTGTTGCAACTGTTCGGTCTGTTCCTTGTGTTCGAGTTCCCATCCCTCGTCACATGGTTGCCTGCGATTGCATATGCAAACTGATACGGTAAGCTAACCGTTGAACGAGACACGCCAGCCTTGTGGTTCACGCCCGGGGCTGGCGTTTTCATGACAGGAACCGCCATGACCATCACACCGCTAAACGTCGATCCCAAGCACTGCTTTATCGCAGGCGCGTGGGTCCCTGCCCTGTCGGGTCAGGTCCTTGAATTAAAGAACCCGTCGGATGGGTCAACCCTGTGCAAGATTGCACGTGGGAATGCTGCGGATATTGACCGTGCCGTTCTGGCAGCAGAGGCTGCATTGGACGGCGCATGGGGCAAGTTGGCCGCGTTTGAACGGGGCCGCATCCTGTACCGTATCGGCGAGTTGGTCCTTGATAATATCGACGAATTGACGACGCTCGAATCCATGGACGTCGGCAAACCCGTGACCCAAGCGCGCAACGACGTGATCGCCCTTGCCCGCTATATGGAGTTTTACGCAGGCGCTGTCGATAAAATCCACGGCGCAACGATCCCATTTCTTGACGGCTACACCGTCTACACCCTGCGCGAACCGCACGGTGTCACAGGTCACATCATCCCGTGGAACTATCCGATGCAAATCATTGGGCGTTCGGTCGGGGCCGCCCTCGCGATGGGCAACGCAGCCGTTTTGAAACCAGCGGAAGAGGCCTGTTTGACCGCACTGGCCTTCGCCGAAATCTGCCGCCAGGCGGGCCTACCAGACGGCGCGTTGAATGTGGTGTCAGGTTTAGGCGCCGAAGCTGGTGCAGCACTTACCGCACACCCGAATGTCCACCACATTTCGTTCACGGGCTCTGTCGGCGTTGGCAAACTGATCCAATCCACCTCCGCCCAAAACGCGGTGCCTGTCACACTGGAGCTTGGCGGAAAATCCCCGCAACTGGTGTTTGACGATGCAGACCTAGACGCCGCCCTGCCGTTTCTTGTGAACGCGGGCATCCAAAACGCCGGACAAACCTGCTCTGCTGCATCGCGCATCCTTGTCCAACGCGGCGTCTACGATGAAGTCGTCAAACGCATGGCCAAACGCTACGGCGCACTGCGCGTCGGACCCGCTGGCGATGATCTGGACGTCGGGCCGCTTGTCTCCATGCGCCAAAAAGAAATCGTCGAGGGGTTCCTAAGCCAAGGCGCGGACCTCAACAAAGTGGCGCAAGGCA
>JAPKCR010000799.1 GCA_026421135.1 Sulfitobacter sp.
GTCTCCGACCATCGTGGTACTAATGGGTATGATCACTGGCTGCATGGGTGGCCTAATGCGTGATGTGGTGGTTGACGAAGTGCCGCTGGTTTTAAAGCAGGGCGAACTGTATGTCACGGCAGCCTTCGCCGGGTCTGCGACGGCTGTCGTCACCCGCAGTTTTGTTGGCGATGATGCGATAGCGCTGTTTGCAGGTGCGTGCGTGACATGGGTTTTGCGCGCCGGATCGTTGTATTTCGGATGGAACCTGCCCGTCTACAAAAGCCGCCCGCCCCGCGCCTAGCGTTATTTCCGACGCCAGTGAAACGGTACAATGATCAATGCACCGATGGACGACACAATCGCGTTTACACCGGGCGAATTGAATCCAAAGCCGAACATCAGGCGTACAAAATAGAACATGAACGCCCCACCTACACAGATGATGATAGATGCTAAGATACCGTTGCGGGTAAAGCCCGTCTTTTCCGCCAGATAGCCGACGATCCCTGCGATGACGACCGTACCGATCATTGATGGAAACATGAGGCTATCCTTTGCCTAAAATCGTGCCCGGCGCGATCTGCGCACCTTGCTGAAACACATCAATATCTTGCGCTGCTTTGCCCGCGCGTTGCAAGCGCGTCAGTTGCACCGCGCCCTCGCCGCAGGCAACCGTCAGATCCGTGTCCAGCACCTCGCCCGCAACGCCGTTGCCCTCCGCTAGGGATGATCCCAGCACCTTGATCCGCGTGCCGTCCAAGTCAAACCACGCACCGGGAAATGGGGACAACCCACGGATCAGGCGGTCAACCTCAACCGCTGGTTTGGTCCAGTCGATCTTTGCCTCGGATTTATCGATCTTGGCGGCATAGGTCACGCCGACCTCGGGTTGCTTTTGCGGCGCAAGATCGGAAAGCTTTGCCAAGGCTTCAACGATCAACCGCGCGCCCATTTCACTTAGCCGGTCATGCAACTGGATCGTTGTTTCAGTCGGACGGATCGGCGTCGGTTCGCGCAAAAGGACTGGACCGGTGTCCAGCCCTGCATCCATCTGCATGATGCAGATGCCGGTTTCGGCGTCACCCGCCATGATCGCACGATGGATAGGTGCCGCCCCCCGCCAACGCGGCAACAAACTGGCATGAATATTCAGGCACCCCTGCGCCGGCGCATCAAGGATCATTTGGGGCAGGATCAGGCCATAGGCCACGACAACGGCAATATCCGCGTTTAACGCAGAAAATTCCGCCTGTACCTCGGCTGTTTTTAACGAAACGGGGTGTCGCACCGGCAGGCCCAAAGCCTCGGCCCGAATTTGAACAGGGCTGGCACGATCCTTTTTTCCTCGTCCTGCGGGGCGCGGTGGCTGGCAATAAACGCAGACAACCTCGTGACCTGCCAGGACCAGTGCATCCAAAACCGGCACTGAAAATTCAGGCGTCCCCATAAAGATCACGCGCATTTGGCTATCCTTTGAATTTCCGCGCCTTGCGCAGCAGCATATCCCGGCGGGTTTTACTTAGATTATCGAAATACATTTTGCCCGCCAGATGGTCGATCTGGTGCTGCACGCTTGTCGCCTCGAGGCCCACAAAATCACGGCGCGTCACGACACCGGTTTCATCAATATAGCGCACAGTCACCCCACGCGGGCGTTTCACCTTGGCCGACATGCCGGGCAGGTTCGGGCTGGCCTCGTCGTGTTCGTTCATGATGGCAGAGGCATCCAGTATCTCCGGGTTGGCCAAC
>JAPKCR010000169.1 GCA_026421135.1 Sulfitobacter sp.
GGGCTGATCACGGTCAGCCTGACGAATTCCAAGTCCGGTGCCTTGCCGTCTGCAAAGCAGATCGCATCCGCAAGCCAATTAAATGGCGTCTCAGACGTTAAGACCTCAAAGGATATGGTCACCTTTCGCGCCCAAGGCAGAATTCCCGTGGGGGGACTTTCACCAACCCATTGGCGCGGTGCTGTCCGTATCGGCGGTCAGACTGCTGGTATCGCAATTTATGGCCCTGAAAATGGGGATATCATCTCCATTGCCGGTCGCGCTATTTTGGTGAAAATGGCGACCGCAAGCATCGAGGCGACGCCAAAGCCCGTAAAAAGGACCGTCAGCAGAAACTGACCCCTGACAAAGTGGCAATTCGTTTGAACGAATGCGCTTCAAGGGATAGAGTCCGTGAAAACCTACGACCGAACAAACGGGGCATCAGGCATATATGGCCAAATTGGGCACTCAGCTTTTGGACACCGCGCTATCTGCGCGGTTTTTGCGAAAATGGGCGCGTAAAGCTCAAAAAGCGCACGACGTTTCCCTCGAAACCCTGCGCAAGCAGTCCCGTGATGCATGGGCGTTAAAGGCGCAACTGGACAATTTGATTCATATTGCCGAAGAGCGGCTGTCGCTGCCCATGGTCGGCTCCACAAAGTTCTTTAAGCCACACAATGCCGACTGGTCATGGCGTCCTGCGTTGTGGCGCGGCCCCCTGCCAGTTCCAGGCCTGTCCTCGGTCAAGAACAAGGCGACTTTGGGTGAGGAAGTTACCGTTTTCCATGATTGTTCGATGTCTGAAATGGGCATCCGGCAATTGCGCAACCTGCGCGAGGCCGATCTGGCACCCTATGGGTTGCGTCTTGATGTTTTCCGGTTCGACGGATCGTTTCTGTCTGTCGTTCTGGACCTTCCCGACGGTTGCGTGAACGGGCTGAAACGCACACATCTGTTGCGGATGAGCGCCATCGTCGAGATGGAAAAGCCGATTGAAATCTTTGCACGACTAAATATCCGCCATGGCCCCAATACCGAACAAATCGTACGTGAACTGCCGCTCGATCAACATGACGTCATGGTCGAATTCGATCTTGCCTATTCCACCATGAACGAAAAGCGGGTGGAAAAGGCATGGATAGATTTGATTTTTGAGGGTCCCGAGATGAATGAAATTGTACTGCGTGATCTGACATTCTCGCGCCGCCCCCGCGCCCAGCTTTAGGAGTTTTTGGATGAGCACTTTGAAACTAACCAAAACCCGCATGCTAGAAGGGGTGTGGCAGGGCATCATCACAGGCTCCGGCGAAGCCAAGCCCGAGATCACCGTCACACATGGCAACGCAACTGTACCGAATTTCAAATTAGTCCGGAACGAAGCGGCTGATCACTGGTCTCTGACCCTCCCCGTGCCCGCTTCCGCGGTCGCAGACGGTATTCAGATTATTCTGGTCACAGATCGCGATACCGATCAAAAAATCGGCGATGTCGTTATTATCGGGGATGACATAACCAGCATAGACCTGCGCGCCGAGATGGAACTCCTAAGGGCCGAGCTTGAAATGTTGAAACGCGCGTTTAGACGGCATTGTGTCGAAACGACCTAGTTACCTGTTGTCGCTCATAACCTTGATTTCATATTTAACGCATCGATAGAAATAGAAAAAACCTGCTAAAATCAGAGGGTCCGATGTCTGCGAAAAAACGTACGATTGGGGTTATCGGTCTTGGAAACTTTGGGTCCACGGTTGCGACAGAATTAACCCGATTTGGCAATTACGTAATCGGCGTTGATTTGAATGAACAACGTGTCAGCAGCCACGCTGAACGTCTAAGCCAAGCCGTGATCGCTGACGCACGTGATGACGTCGCCCTGCGCGAAGTGGGGCTTGCTGATTGTGACATGGCACTCGTCGCTATGGGGTCGGATCTGGAATCCAGCATCCTTTCGGCGATCAACCTCAAGCTGTTGGGTGTTGAAACGATCTGGGCCAAAGCCAAGACCAGAACCCACCATCGGATTCTTGCCAAACTTGGCGTCGACCGAGTGATTCACCCAGAGGTCGAAGTCGGCCAGCATATCGCCCAAGTGATCAACAACCCGTTGGTGCGCGATTATGTAAGCCTTGGCAACGGGTACCACGTCGTGAATTTCCGCATTCCTGAATCTCTCGAAGGGAAATCTCTGGAAATGCTGTATCATAAAAAGAAATTCGACCTGCGCTGCATCGGAGTCATGCGGGGCAGCGAATTTATCGGGCAAGACGGCGATCCTTGCAGACTGCAACGTGACGATCTGCTGATCTTGTTGGGGCAGCGATCTGATTTGCGCAACTTTGCGGCAAGTCTTTGAAAGCGATCTCCTACAGGCCGCGTAGGGGGTGGAAGCTGCCATCGCCACCAGTAATTTTGGTATTGATATATCTATCGTTGATCGTCGTGGGTGCACTGGTTCTTTGGCTGCCCATATCAAATACTACCGGTATCAGCCTTTCGGATGCCTTCTTTACATCCACCTCAGCCGTGACGGTGACAGGTTTAGCTGTTGTAGATACGGGAAGTTCATTCACATTCTTCGGGCAGGCTGTTCTTGCCATCCTGATCCAGATGGGTGGCCTAGGGCTAATGACCTTTGCCGTGCTGGTTTTATCTGCCCTTGGCATTCCGGTGGGCATGCCCCAGCGAATTATCCTGCGCGAAGACCTGAACCAATCCACCCTTCACAACCTTACAACATTTGTTCGCGTGATCCTCAAAATCGCGATCTTGATTGAACTCATCGGTGCCGCACTATTGTGCATCGTCTTCGTCCCGGAGTTCGGCTGGGGCCACGGGATATGGCAAGCCGTATTCCATAGCGTGTCAGCCTTTAACAACGCGGGGTTTGGTCCTTTTCCTGACAGTTTGACACGCTGGGTTGCCGACCCGATCGTCAACACGGTCATCCCCACGCTGTTCATTCTGGGCGGTATCGGGTTCGTTGTTCTTGCCGACATTTGGGATAAACGGAATTGGCGGCTGCTCAATTTGCACAGCAAGTTGATGTTGGTGGGCAGCGTCATCCTGATCTTTTGGGCATGGTTGATATTTGCGGCTTTGGAATGGAACAACCCCGGCACGTTGGGTCAACTTGGCACGACCGGTAGCCGAATTTGGGCCAGCTGGTTTCAGGCGGTCAGCCCACGCACGGCCGGGTTCAACACCATCGACTACGCCAATATTCACGAAAG
Organism: Sulfitobacter sp.; assembly: GCA_026421135.1. GTDB lineage: Bacteria > Pseudomonadota > Alphaproteobacteria > Rhodobacterales > Rhodobacteraceae > Sulfitobacter. Next base: position 3,213 of record JAPKCR010000169.1, read on the forward strand.
CACGGCATTGATGACCATGACCCTGATGTTGGTCGGTGGTGGCAGCACATCAACGGCCGGCGGGATAAAGGTCACGACGCTAATCGTCCTTATCCTTGCAACGATTGCTTTCTTCCGCCGTAGCAAGAACCTGCATGCTTTTGGCCGGTCCATGGGGGCCGAAGAAGTTTTCAAGGTCATGGCCTTGACCACGATGAGCATCCTTTTGGTGATGTTTGGGATATTTATCATGTCGATCAGCCACGATGGCGAATTCATTGCTCTCGCATTCGAGGTAACATCAGCTTTCGGGACCGTTGGCTTATCGCTAGGGGCGACGGGTGAACTTGATGGCGTGGGGCGCGCGATGATCATCCTGATGATGTTCTTGGGACGTGTCGGGCCTTTGACGCTAGGGTTCTTTTTGGCCACCCGGTCAGTCCCCCGTGTACGCTATCCCGAAGGCAAGGTTTATCTAGGTTAAGCACATTCTCCGTCTAAAGATGCTGCGCAGCATTTTTTCCTATGCTGCGCAGCGAAAAAGGCCGCTCCCAAGCAGGGAACGGCCTTTAATTTAGTTTATCCCGCAGAGAATACGGGTGCCGTCGCTATCAGTCCTTCGGACCCAAGGCCGACAAACCTTTAAGTATATCAATGGCATAGGCCAACTGGTAATCCTCTTCACGCAGTGCGGCGGCTGCTTCGGCCTTATCACGGTCTTCCATGATCTGCTCGATCTCGTCATCGGATAGGCTGTCGTTGTTCAGGCTTCCGCGCAGATCCGCCTCTGAACGCAGTGGACGTTTGTTTGTGGCTTCGTCTTCCTCGTCAACTGGCTTTGCTGGCGGCTGTGCGACCACAATGTCAGGCGAAACACCAACGGCCTGGATCGACCGACCCGACGGTGTATAGTACCGCGCTGTAGTGAGGCGCATTGCACCTTCACCGCGCAATGGCATGATCGTTTGAACAGACCCTTTACCAAAGCTTTTGGTACCCACGACAATTGCGCGACGGTGGTCCTGCAACGCACCGGCCACAATTTCAGAAGCCGAAGCAGACCCGCCGTTGATTAACACAACGATGGGTTTCCCTTGGGCCAAATCGCCCGGTGTGGCGTTGGTCCGATCACTATCAGCTGTATCGCGGCCCCGGGTGCTGACGATTTCGCCTTCTTCAAGGAACGCATCTGAAACCGCGATCGCCTGGTTCAGCAGACCACCGGGGTTGTTGCGCAAGTCGATAACGATACCGCTGATCTTGTCGATGCCGCCAGCCGCTTCGATCTGTTCTTCCAAACCTTCCTTGAGTTTGGGATAGGTTTGTTCGTTGAATGTTGTGACGCGCATCACGACGGCGTTGCCGACAGTCCGGCTGCGCACGGCAGTCAACTGAATCGTGTCGCGGATCAGGGACACATCAAACGGCTCTTTCTCGCCTTCGCGCACAACGGTGATGATGATTTCTGACCCAACCGGCCCGCGCATCAATTCAACCGCATCATCCAACGTCAAACCCAGCAAGCTTTCGCCGTCTACGTGCGTGATAAAATCGCCCGCTTCGATCCCGGCCTCAGAGGCTGGCGTTTCGTCAATCGGGGATACGACTTTGACAAAACCTTCCTCTTGCGTGACCTCGATGCCAAGCCCGCCGAATTCACCGCGTGTCTGGTCGCGCATTTTCAAGGCGTCTTTGGGCGACAGATAGCTCGAGTGGGGATCAAGCGATGTGAGCATACCGTTAATAGCAGCCTCAATCAGCTCTTCTGTGTCGACTTCTTCGACATACTGGGCGCGGATACGTTCAAAAATGTCGCCGAACAAATCCAGCTGCTCATAGACATTGCTCGCTTTGGCCGTTTCCTGCGCCAGCAAAGGCCCCGCGATTTGAGTCGTTGCGATCACGCCTGCCAGCGTGCCACCAACGGCGGCCATCACAAATTTCTTCATATGCTCATCCATCCTTGTCGGTTAGGAACCACTCTGCCGGGTCCTGTGGAATATTATTATCTCTTACTTCTATATAGAGCGTTTCTGAACGCTCTACGCCAGTCCCATCACCATTTGGTGACAAGGCGTTGCCGGTGCTTGATGCAGGTGCGCCCATCAGCCCAATCGGCGTACCCGCCGCAATCACCTGTCCGGCATCGCCATAGACCGTATCTAGTCCGGCCAACACAAACAGGGTATTTGCGCGAGGCTCAAGGATGATAACGTTGCCAAGGTCCAAAAGTGGGCCGGTGTAGCGGATTGTTGCTGCTGTTGGGGTCGTCACAATCGCTCGGGGTCGCGTTGCCAGGATCATGCCGGGCCGGGTAACACCCGCGGCGTCCGTCTCGTTGGCACGGCGCAGTACAAGGCCTTGTACCGGCAGAGGCAACGAACCCAACTGCCCATCAATATTCAGGGGCGCAGGCTCAATCTGCTCAGAGGTCATTTGCGATAGGCCGCTCGCAAAACCCGACAACGTTTCCGATGTCGAAATTAAAATCGCTGTGCGTACGGGGTCTTCTGTGAATCGTTTGGGCAAATCCGTGCGGTTTGCCATCGCTTGGTTCAGCTCGGTGCGGGCGCGCTGGACTTCGGTTAGCCCGTCTTGAAGACGCTTTGCAGCGTCCGTTTGCAAGGTCCGCAAGGTCTGCACATCTTCCAGATCCTGTCGCAGTGAATCAGCACGGGCGTTTAATGCAGGTGTCAGTTCGGCCAACAGCATCCCCGCCCGTGCGGTGCCGATCGGCCCGTCTGGGTGCAGGAACAGCGTGGGTGAAGGGTTCCCACCGATGATTTGCAGAACACCTAGCAACTGCGCCACCTCGCCAGCG
>JAPKCR010000800.1 GCA_026421135.1 Sulfitobacter sp.
CCCACCGCCTCGACTTCGCCACAGGTCTGGCTGCCCGCCACGACCATCGACAAGAGCCCGCGGATTTCCTCCATCGTAAACCCCAGCTCACGGGCGCGCATGACAAAGCGCAGGCGTTCGACATGGCGGGTGTCGTAGCGCCGGTGCCCCGCGGGGCTGCGCGGCGGGTCGGGCATCAAACCTACGGTTTCATAGTACCGGATGGTTTCCAGATTACAGCCCGTAAGCCGGGCCAGATCGGAGCGGCGCAGGGCGCTCACAGCAGTGTGATCGGTAGACATGGTAGTTATCCCTTGATCCTGTAGTTACTACAGACCCTATCTTGCAAGTCATCACCCCGCAAGAGAGGCGAATTGATGACCCAGACTGAGATCATACCAAAGAAAACCACGGAACAGTCCGGCGGTGGATGGGGCGCTACGGGCGCTGCCGTTCTGGGTGCTCTAGCGATGACGTCGTGCTGTATTCTACCGCTGACGCTGGTCAGCCTCGGCGTTACCGGCGTTTTTATCGGCCAGTTGACGGCGCTTTATGCTTATAAATGGCTGACCTTCAGCTTTGCTGTCGCAGCTCTTGGCTATGGCTTCTGGAAAGCCTACCGCCCTAACTCATCCGCAACCTGCGCGGATGGCGCGTGCACCAAACCAATAAACCGCCGCGTGATGCGCTTCCTGCTCTGGACGGCATTCGCACTTATCCTGTTGGCACTGGCGTTTCCGACGGTGGCACCGATGGTCCTGACATTTTGAAGACGAGGCACCGACATGAATAAGTTACTGACGCTGACCACCTACTTTCTGACAGCCACTTCGGCGTTCGCCGGAGAGGCCACCACCAGCCTTAATGTGAAAGGGCTGACTTGCCCCTCATGTAGTTTTATCGTGGCCACCGCGCTCAAGCGGGTTGAGACGGTCGAGATTGTCAACTTTACCGAAGGCACCGCCGAGGACGGCACCTATGTGCTGCGCTTTGACGACGCGGTTACGACTCCAAAAGCGCTGGTCGCTGCGGTCACTGGGGTGGGCTATGACGCAACCCTCAACACCGAGGGCGGATCATGAGTACCCCGAAAAAGACAGACGGGGCGAACGATGCGCGGCTGCTTAAGGTCGGGATCACCGGGACGGTTGTTGCGGCCCTGTGCTGCTTTACGCCGATACTGGTGATCCTATTGGCAACCGTTGGGCTGTCTGCCGTGCTGGGCTGGATCGACTACGTGCTGCTGCCAGCACTGGCGATATTCGCTGGCATTACCCTTTACGCGCTATGGCGGCGCAAACAGCGACAAGGAACGTTTGAATGATAGACGATACACCAAAACGCGACGGCGGCTATGATCTGGCCGTGATAGGTGCAGGCTCGGCGGGCTTCTCGGCGGCAATCACCGCTGCCGAAGCCGGCGCGCGCGTCGCTTTGATCGGCCACGGCAAAATCGGCGGCACCTGCGTGAACTTCGGCTGTGTACCGTCAAAGGCGCTCATCCGTGCCGTGGAAACCCTGCATCAAGCAGGCACCGCGAGCCGGTTCGAGGGGATACGTGCAGAGGCAACGATGACCAATTGGGCCGCGACGATGGCGCAGAAACAGGCCTTGGTCGATGAACTGCAAGGCGCGAAGTATATTGATGTGCTCGGACGGTACGACACTGTCGCATACATTGAGGGGCGCGCGGCGTTTGATGACGGCGGCAATCTGACAGTAGACGGCCTGCCCTTCAATGCGGCGAAGG
>JAPKCR010000801.1 GCA_026421135.1 Sulfitobacter sp.
AAAGATAGTTGTGTCCAAGGGTTTGAACAGGGCGATCGTGAGATTTTGATAATCGTATTCGCGTTTTTAATTTTATTTCAAATGGTTGCGCTTCATTCTTAAGGTGATGATTGAATCTTAACTTTTGGCATTTCCGAGGAAAAGTCGGGTGATGTCGTCAATCGCGGCATCGCGAAGCGCTGGTGTTTCCATCAGAATTTCGTGCTCGGCACCTTCAACCATTTGCAGGTGTCCGTTCTTCCAGTTCTCCATGCGATCCTTGATCCGGGCCAAATGGACGATGCGTTCATTGGTGCCTAGAAAGGTTATGCAGGGCAGGCTGGGTGCTGCACGCAAAGCCAGATGTTTGGTTTCGGACAATGCCTCGCGAAGCCAGACATAGCTGGGGCCGCCCAACGACAAATCAGGGTGCGCCGCCAACTGATCGCGCATCATGTCATACATTGATTTGTCGGTGGTCAGCATGTTGTCTTCAAAAGGTTCCACCGAAACATAAGGGTCCGGTTTGGTTCCCACTGGCAAGCGGTGCCCATGACCAATCTTTGGCATGAGTTGCGACAGAACCATTGCAACGGGACGTAGATGTCGTGCGATGTGAATGCCCCACATCGGGGCCGTAAAGGCAGCGGCTTGAACCGAAAGCCCTTCAATCACAGCGCGTAGGCCAATGCAGCCGCCCATCGAATGGGCCAGCAAAAAGAACGGTCGCGGCAATTGCAAGCTGCGGGCCGCGCGCATCATGGCGGCGACGTCCTTTTGGTAGTCCTGAAATGTGTCAACATAGCCGATGCGACGATCTGGCAGCATGCGATCTGCCAACCCCTGACCGCGCCAGTCGATTGCCATAACTGCCAAACCGCGCTTGGCAAATTCACCGGCAATAACGCCGTACTTTTCGATATATTCGGTGCGACCGGGGAACAAAAGAACGGTGCCTCTTGCCCCCTTGACCGACCAATGTGCCACCCGCAGTTTTTTGCCGTCAGACGTCTCGATCCAATGGGCCACACCAGTGTCTGGGCCAGGAAAGATGTCGGTGAATAGGGGGGCGGGTGCGTGGAGCATTAAGCGAGAACGGCCGCCAGCTTCATTGCCATGCCCATGTCGCCATCAATCTTGAGCTTCCCGCTCATGAATGCGCCGGTCGGGTTGGTGTCACCAGAAAGGATCGCCTGAAACGTTTCGGCATCCGCTGACAAGGTCACATCGGCAGCTTCGTCTGCTACACGTGCACCAGTTGCGTCCATCATGACACAGCCTTCGCCTTCGATGTCGAACTTTGCGGTGCCGTCAAAGTCAGCGCCTGCCAGTTTTTCATTCAGTACAGTTGCCGCTTCGTTCAAAATATCGCTCATTGTAGGCCCTTTTTTGGCAAATGGTGCCGACACGTCTGGAAATGTGGCGGCAGCCTGTTACATTCAACATTGTTATGGTCAATCACATCGTCAACCTCAAACATATCGTAGCGGCACTTGGTTTATGGGTGTTGCTTGCAGGTATATCTTTTGCGCAATCTGCCTTGCCGCAGACCGAAGAATTGCTGGAAAAACTGCGAAATGCCCCGGTCGAAGATGTCTCGCGAATCGAGCGCGAGGTTCAGACCGCGTGGTCACGGTCAGGGTCTGCAACAATTGATCTGCTAATGAAGCGGGGACGTGAGGCGATGCAAGCAGGCGATATCAAGCTTGCGATCGAACATTTTACCGCTTTGACTGATCACGCGCCCG
>JAPKCR010000802.1 GCA_026421135.1 Sulfitobacter sp.
AGAACCTGCGATCAAGTCTCCTTCCCAGTGCCCTGGGACAGCCCTATCTTCGACAGGTATTGTCAGGTTGCCGGTACCGATCTGTGAGGCTAACGCAGGAAGATGATATTGTCTGTCCCCTCCTCGGCCCTGAAGGGCTATCGCTTTCCACGCTCGATCATTGGCTATCCCGTTTGGGCCTACCACCGTTTCGCCCTCAGCCTGCGGGGACGTTGAGGATTTGTTGGCAGAACGCGGCATTACGGTCAGCCATGAGACGATCCGAGATTGGGTAGCGAAATTTGGAACACCAATTGCGGCCAAGATCCGACGTGATCGACCTCAGCCCGCCGACAAGTGGCACCTGGACGAAGTTGCGATCCCGATCCGCGGGAAGAAGCACTGGCTCTGGCGTGCGGTCGATGGCAACGGAGACACGCTCGAAATCCTTGTGCAATCGCGCCGAAACGCTAAAGCCGCAAAGCGGTTCTTGCGAAAACTCATGAAGCGTTGGGGCTCACCTCGGGTCATCATAACGAATAAGTTGCGCAGTTATGGCGTTGCCACGCGCGAGCTTTGTTCTAGCGTCGATCACCGGTCGCACAAGGGATTGAATAATCGCAGTGAGGCGTCACATCGGCACACCCGTCGACGAGAGAAGATATTCGGCCGGTTCAAATCAGCAAGACAGACCCAGATGTTCCTGTCCGTCCATGATCAAACCGCAGTTCTCTTTCGCCCGAAACGCCACCGCCTCACCGCCGCTGACTACCGCAGAACACGAACAGAGGCCCATAGCCTCTGGGTTGGCTACATAGGTGAAATCGTGGTCTGATGCTACCGCATCTGCTCCATATCAAAGCGTTGGGAAATAACCTGACAAAGCCACTCAACCCGTCACTTTTCACAGCACTCGACGGCAGCAGTTTGGTTCCAGAAATAATCACTCATGGGTCCGCCTGATCACTCCACTCTGAGTCGAAAATTAGCAGGCTTTGCCCGTTTTATGAGGTGCCACGGATTGGGATCCAAACTGGCGGAAGGTTTGTAAGTAAAGATTGTAGCCGTAGATTTTTCACTGGGTCTCCTAAGCGGGACCCGGTGAAAAATCTCTTGCTACCACCCTCTTCAGTCGTGGGCTGTGCGGGAAAGAAAGCTTCGGGCCTTAGTCCCGAGGCAAAGGTGGGCCGTCTCTATTAGGTACACTATTAGCATTTTCCCACCTTTGAACGGCACCCCAACCAGCCTCGATATGATGTTCAGAAAAGCGCGATTTTCTTATCAAACGCGTTTTTCACAAACTGCAATCGAACCCAAGTCTTTCGTGAACAGAGAGAAAAGGAGACCAAATGCGAATTTAAGCTCTGCCTGCCCGAACACCTCAAACACCCCCAAAAGGAAATTTCACAATGATCATTAAGACCGTAAATACAGAGAAGAACGCTGTCAGCGAAGGTAAGAAACTACTGAAGCAGGCAATCAACGAAATCAAGAAACAGCTCCTCGATCGAGAAGCTTGCAGGGTTTTTGATACGCCAACTGACATCCCAATGGCACCACATGTGCGCATCAAGAACTTCCGGTCACTGGTGCTGAGGGAAGAACACGACGGTTGGTATGGCGATATCTATCTGAAGAAGGTTCCACAGGGTTTCCCAACTATCATCGGTACCTCTTTGACCAAGCCCCACGCGGACAAACGTGGCGCTTACCGCGACGCCTGCGACATGATGTTGGAGATCTA
>JAPKCR010000170.1 GCA_026421135.1 Sulfitobacter sp.
CTCGCGTTGCCAAATCCACCACAAAATAAGGTGAAGCATAGGATTGGGGCGAAAACGTCACAAATGCATTTATCCAATCCGTACTTTTTCTGAAAGATTGTTTCCAATGCCCTATCGTCGCCCAAAAGCCTTTGCATATTGATCCCTAACGAATGAGCAGACGCCAGAGAGCGAAGGGATACGATCATGAAAATCAAGACACGTTTTATTAAGTCCGTTGTAGAAACTGCAGCCAAAGACACTACCGTGATGCCTTGGGCACGTGGCACACGTCGCGCTGCATTCATTACAAAGCGCAGTGCACCTGAGTCGGTTCGCAAGTCCGCCTAAATTTGGCAGTTGCTGCCCGACCAGAGTATTTTCACCTTGGTCGGTGCGGGGTCGTCAATCGTTGTGGACGGGCCGGATTGCCACCCAATCAAGATGAAGCAGTTCAGACCTTTGCCGACGCCTGATGATACAACTAAAGGCGTTTCAATCACCACTTCAGATGCTTCACCATCTAGCCCCCGGGGGCCAGAAACATGTGATATCGCATCCAAAAGTGATAACATGGCATCGAACCCTGTCTCTTCGATTGTAATCAAATAAATTTCCCCCTTTAATGGCCCGCGAGCGCAAGGACGTTATGCCGCGTCGCTACCGCGAGAGCTTTGAATGCAGAATGAACACCCAAGCCTGAGCTACGAGATTGTTGCAATGCGCACCGATGGGTCCGTGTTTATCGGGCAAAACCGTGCGCCCGCCCTTCCGCTGTTCGAAAATGCATTTTCGGCCTTTGCGCATGGATCACCCGTATTGACGACCCACGGTGCCGTCGCCGTAGAAGACCTGCATCCCGGGGACAAGGTTGTGACCGGCGACGGCAATGCAGTGCCTTTGGTTTGGATCGGCTCAAGCTCGTTTGTGCCAGCTAACACGGGCCATCGCACGCCTTTGGTGCGCATCATGGCCGACAGCCTTGGTGCCGGACGTCCTTCAGGTTTTCTTACGTTTGGGCCGACGGCACGGATTTTGCATACCCCCCTGCACTTGAGGGGTGACGGCTTGAAAAAGGATTTCCTAACGCTGATGCGCGATCTGGTCGATGGGGTGAATATCATCGAGATTGCACCGCCAACGCCCGTTCGGCTGTATCATTTGTGTCTGGCGCAGCATGCAACCATTTTCGTTGGCGGCCTGCCAGTTGAATCATTTCATCCAGGCCTGGACTTTATGCGCGATCTCCCGATCAGGTACCGCGACCAGTTCTTGGGCATGTTCCCGCACATCCAGAATGCCTACGACTTTGGCGCGATGTGCTATCCTCGTGCGCCGGCCAAATCAAACGCTACACTGTAAGGCACGTTCCTAACTAGGCGTTGGTACTTAGTCTTTCTTCTAACACATCAAAAGGCACGCCGGGTTCGTCCTTGGCGGGTCTGATGACAAGGCTCGTTTTAACGCTAGCGACATTTGGTGTGGTCAACAGTTGCCCAGTAAGAAAGCTTTGGAAGCCGGACAAATCCGGTGCCACACATTTGAGGATGAAATCCACCTCGCCGTTCAGCATGTGGCATTCGCGCACAAGCGGCCAACCGCGACATTTCTCCTCGAATGCAGTCAAGTCCGATTCGGCTTGGCTCGCAAGTCCCACCATTGCGAACACCTGCACTTCGAAACCTAGATCACGAGCATTCACATCCGCATGATAACCCCGGATGAAACCACTTTCTTCTAGTGTACGCACGCGGCGCAAACACGGAGGTGCAGAAATACCGACACGTTTTGCAAGCTCAACGTTTGTCATTCGACCGTCTGCCTGCAATTCGGCTAAAATTTTCCGATCAATCGGATCAAGCCGCGCTCCTGCCATAATACCCCCAGTTATTTTCCGATTGTTATAGCACCCATGCGGTCAGACGCAATATTCTTTCGCGACCGCGCAACAATCTGTGTTTGGTGTATTCGCTGTTTTTCTAGCAACAGGTTAACAGAGCCAACAGACATCAGATGTTGTTGAAAGATGGGGTTTAAGGCCCCCCTTGCCATCGCTATATTGCATCGAACAATTTTATCACTCTATCCGGGGGGCTATCATGGCCGAGACACGCAGAACCAAGCTTTTGATCATTGGCTCAGGCCCCGCGGGGTACACCGCCGGGGTTTATGGCAGCCGCGCAATGCTGAACCCGATCCTTGTCCAAGGAATCGAACCGGGTGGCCAGCTGACCACAACAACCGAGGTCGAAAACTGGCCCGGTGATAGCGAGGTTCAAGGCCCCGACCTGATGATCCGTATGCAAGAGCACGCAGCGGCCATGGGCACGGAAATCATCGGCGATATTATCAACGATCTTGATCTGTCCAGCAGACCCTTTCACGCGAAAGGCGACAGCGGCACCACCTATATTGCGGATGCCGTTATCCTTGCGACAGGTGCCCGCGCCAAATGGCTGGGTCTTGAATCCGAAGAGAAGTTCAAAGGCTTCGGTGTGTCTGCTTGTGCGACATGCGACGGCTTTTTCTATCGCAATCAAGAGATTGTGGTCATCGGTGGCGGCAATACTGCAGTTGAAGAAGCGCTGTTTTTGACGAACTTCGCCTCAAAGGTGACGCTGATCCACCGCCGCGATGAGCTGCGCGCGGAAAAGATCCTGATCAACCGCCTAGAAAAGAACCCAAAAATCGTCCCAATGTGGTTTCACCAACTGGACGAGGTGTACGGCACCGATACCCCGCTTGGGGTCGAGGGCGTCAAGGTAAAGCACGTCGAAACCGGAGAAATTACAGACATCCCGGCCAAGGGCGTTTTTGTTGCCATTGGTCACGCGCCAGCGAACGAACTGGTCAAGGATGTGCTGGAAACTCACATGGGCGGCTATGTTGTCACTAAACCAGACAGCACTGAAACATCTATTCCTGGTGTGTTTGCGGCAGGCGACCTGACTGACCACAAATACCGGCAGGCCGTGACCAGTGCAGGAATGGGCTGTATGGCGGCACTCGAGGCTGAACGCTTCCTTGCCGAAGCCGGAGATGACGAAGGCAAAGACACATCATTGCCGCTAGGGTATGGTGCCGAAGTAAAAGAAAGCGTCTAACATTTGGGTTCGCTGTGATTTGTTGGGAAAGAATTACCCTTTCCCAACAAAAAGCATGTCATTGTCCGTAATTTGCCCAAAATAGGACGCAAGCCTTGATTACTTTAATCCTGTGGGTTTAAACCCCGCAAAACTGCCGATTGAATTTAAATTATTGCGAGACCCTCATGCAGACGCCAAACCTAGCCCCGATCCCCGAACTCTTTGTCTCATACGATTCGGCGCAAAAGCTGAAGATTGAGGCAGGCGAGCTGGTTAGCCACGATCTGACCCCACGCCAGATTTGCGATCTTGAGCTATTGATGAACGGAGGGTTCAACCCACTTAAAGGGTTCTTGACCGAAGAAGACTATAACGGCGTTGTCGAAAACATGCGCTTGGCCGATGGCTCGCTTTGGCCGATGCCGATCAACCTCGATGTGTCTGACAAATTCGCTGAAGGACTTGAGATTGGCCAAGACATTGCTCTGCGCGATCAAGAGGGCGTCATCCTTGCCATCATGACCGTTACCGACCGCTGGACGCCGAACAAGGCGAACGAGGCGGAAAAAGTGTTCGGTGCCGATGACAGCGCGCACCCTGCCGTGAACTACCTGCACAACACCGCCGGCAACGTCTATCTCGGCGGTCCGATTACGGGCATCCAACAGCCTGTTCACTATGATTTCAAGGCGCGTCGCGACACGCCTAACGAACTGCGCACCTATTTCCGCAAGATGGGCTGGCGCAAGGTTGTGGCCTTCCAAACCCGCAACCCGTTGCATCGCGCGCATCAGGAACTGACCTTTCGCGCCGCCCGCGAAGCGCAGGCGAACCTGTTGATCCATCCCGTTGTTGGCCTGACCAAACCGGGCGATGTAGATCACTTTACTCGCGTGCGCTGCTATGAGGCTGTGCTGAACAAATACCCGGCCGCCACCACATCGATGAGCCTGCTGAACCTTGCCATGCGCATGGCCGGCCCCCGCGAGGCGGTCTGGCACGGTCTGATCCGGAAGAACCATGGCTGTACCCATTTCATCGTTGGACGCGATCACGCAGGCCCCGGCAACAACTCAAAAGGCGAAGATTTCTATGGCCCCTATGATGCGCAGGACCTGTTCCGCGAGCATCAAGAGGAAATGGGCATCGAAATGGTCGATTTCAAACACATGGTCTGGGTCGCAGAGCGCGCCCAATACGAGGCCGTGGATGAAATCAAAGACAAAGATGATGTCACCATCCTGAATATTTCCGGCACAGAACTGCGCCGCCGTCTGCAAGAGGGTCTTGAGATCCCTGAATGGTTCTCGTTCCCCGAGGTCGTCGCCGAACTGCGCCGCACCCGTCCGCCACGGAACAAGCAAGGCTTTACAGTTTTCTTCACAGGCTTCTCAGGGTCGGGTAAATCCACGATCGCGAATGCTTTGATGGTCAAGTTGATGGAAATGGGCGGCCGTCCGGTGACGCTGCTTGACGGCGACATCGTGCGCAAAAACCTGTCGTCGGAACTGGGCTTTAGCAAAGAGCACCGCGACCTGAACATTCGTCGCATCGGCTATGTCGCAAGCGAGATCACCAAGAATGGCGGGATTGCGATCTGTGCGCCGATTGCGCCCTACGCCACCACCCGCCGCGCGGTTCGCGAAGACGTCGAAGAGTTCGGCGCTTTCGTGGAAATCCACGTCGCAACATCGATCGAGGAATGCGAACGCCGCGACCGCAAAGGTCTGTATAAGCTGGCCCGCGAAGGCAAGATCAAGGAATTCACAGGCATCTCCGACCCATACGATGTACCTGAATCCCCCGAATTGGCCGTAGAGACAGAAAATGTCGATGTGGACAACTGCGCCCACCAAGTGCTTTTGAAGCTTGAAAGCATGGGGCTGATTTCTAATAACTGACCTTTTGGGGGCAGAGATGTATTCCCAAACGGCGAATCCTCGAAAGGATCAAAGTGGAACACATAAAAAGAGTTCATGTGTTCACAGATGCCCCCAGCGCGTTCTTCTTTAAGCAATTTCCGGGCTCGACAGACACCATTTCGGGCCTGCAATTCACCATTGGGCTGGATGTGCCGGATGACATCGACGCGTTGATCGTGTTCAACAGAGCGTCCTATTCAGTCCCAACAAGGTTGCCGAAATCGCGCACCGCATTCATCGCGGCAGAGCCTGATGCCATACACCCCTACGCAGCACGGTATCTGAATCAATATGGCACCGTCATTTCTGCCACCAATAAGACGTTGTCGACCGAACATTGGAAAACTGCGCCCTGCTGGTATTGGTTCGCAGGCATGTCATTTGGTGCAAGGAGCGGTGCTGATGCCCTGCACGGATATGATCATTTTGCGCCATTGACCGCCCCTTCGCAAAAGCAGGACAAGGTCGCAGTTGTGACCTCGAACAAAGTACATACCGAATTTCAAAAAAACCGCCTTGCCTTCCTTGAAGCACTGATGGAACGCATCCCGGAACGTCTTGAGATTTATGGTCGCGGTTTCAAAACAATCGACGACAAGGCAGATGCGCTTTGGCCCCATAAATACCACATCGCCCTTGAAAATTGCACAGGCCACGACACCTGGACCGAAAAAGTCGCCGACCCGTTTTTATGCTGGTCGTTCCCGTTTTATAGCGGTTGCACAAATTTGGCCGACTATTTCCCAAAAGACAGCTTTTTGGAACTGGACACCACGGATCCCGACCAAGCCGCGCGAACAATTAAGACGGCAATCGAAAACGACCTTTGGTCCCGGTCCCTGCCCGCTATGACCCAAGCACGTGATCTGATTTTGGAAAAACACAATATTGCCCATCAGTTGGTCGAATTGGCACAACATCTTTTATTTCATGATGCGGCAGCCGCAGACACCCCGCGCAGATGGATCTGGTCGGAACGTG
>JAPKCR010000171.1 GCA_026421135.1 Sulfitobacter sp.
CGGTGGAGCCAGCGAGATAGCCGCGCACGACAACCTCGACAGGGAGGATAGTCAGGCGCTTGCCGATCACTACATTGGGGTCAGGATATTCAAGGACGTGGTTGGGGCAAATATCGACCGTGTGATCGAACCAGAACCGCGCGGTTTGGGTCAGGACTTGGCCTTTGAACGGGATCGACGTCAGGATGCGATCGAAGGCCGATATGCGGTCGGATGATATTAGGATGCGGCGGTCATCGGGCAAATCATAGCAATCACGCACCTTGCCGAAATACGGGTTCGGCAGTTCGTCGATGCGGGCATGGTCAAGGATACGGCTAAGGTCTGTCATGATTTGCCTTTTGTTTTTGGCGTGTATTTTGCCCACATATCAGGGCGGCGCTGCTCTGTCAGCCGCTCGCCTTGGGCCAGCCGCCATTTGGCGATTTCGCCGTGGTTGCCTGACATCAAAACGGGTGGAATTTCGCGCCCCATCCACTCAGCGGGGCGGGTGTATTGCGGGTGTTCCAGCAGGCCCGAAGAATGGCTTTCCTCGACCGTGCTGTCGGCATTTCCCAACACGCCGGGCAGCAGGCGCACAGTAGCGTCGATCATTGCTTGGGCGGCAAGCTCTCCGCCGGTCATCACAAAATCACCCAGCGACACTTCGGTAATGCCGTAGTGTTCAATCACACGTTCATCGACGCCCTCGAACCGGCCGCACAGCATGGTGACGCCGGCACAACTGGCCAGATCCGCGGCCATTGCCTGATCAAAACGACGCCCGCGCGGGGACATATACAAGATCGGCCAACGACCAGCCGCCCCTTGCATCGCCGCCTCGATTGCGGGGCCGACGACATCTGCGCGCATGACCATGCCGGCACCGCCGCCTGCGGGCGTGTCATCGACATTGCGGTGTTTGCCAATGCCATAGTCGCGCAGATCATGGGTGCGCAGTTGCCATTTGCCCTCTTGCAGGGCGCGGCCAGTCAGGCTGGCCCCCAGCACACCGGGGAAAAGGTCGGGAAACAACGTCACGATTTCAGCCCGCCAAATGCCCGCATAGTCGGGCGTGTCCTGCATCAATTCGCGCGGTTTCAGCGTGGCGCGCACAGATTGGCGACCATGTGAGCGGGATTGCGAGGGTTTGACCGTCTTGTCCGGCGGTGTCGTCATGTAATGTTGGCCCTTGCCAGAATGACCTTTTTTGTGGCCACGCGATTTTCGAGATCTTTGACAGTTCTGTTCACATCGAGCAAGGCCAACAGAGTATCCATGTCGGGGCGGATATTTTGGGCGGGCGCGGGCAGCAAGGTGTCGCGCAGGTCTTGCGGGAGTTCGCAAAGGTCCAGCAGCGGATCTGCGGGGCCTAGGGGGCGGTGCATGCTGTCTTCGATTGCGCAATGATGGGTCGGGCAGGGGACGCGGCTGGCGATTTCGTTAACCATGAAGTCCAGATCGCCCGCTGCGTGGTATTTCTCAAGAAACGCTTCGAGGTCCAGCGTCATGCATGATGATTTCACATGTTGCCAATACGCCGAAACCAACCAGTCTGCGGGCTTGCGGGTGGATAGATAAATCTGGATGTCGGCCGCAGGGAACTTTTCTTTTGCGATGGTCCAAAAACTGTACAGGATGATCGGCATGGCGCTGTAGTCCATAAGATCGTCACGGCCGGGCAGATGGCCGCCCAGTTCTTCTGATGTTATGATCAATGTGCGGCGGGGCATCGCGGGCAGATCATCTAACAAGGCGTGAAAGCGGGTTTCGGCCTTGACCAGGGTCAGCGGATCGCGCCATGTCGAATATCCGCGCGTGGCGTTCATTAGGTCGCGCATCTGCGGAGGCAGGCGCATGGCCACGTGACGCTTGAGAGCGGCGCGGTTGCTGCGCAAGGTCGATGTCAGAGTGGTCGTACCGGTTTTATGAAATCCGGTGTGCAGGATAATCCGGCGGGGCATCAGGCGATTTCCATGTTCAATTTCATACGTGCGGCGCGGGCGTCTTGATCGCTGAGGTCCGAGCGGTTGATTTCAAGCAACGCCGAAAGCTGTGCTGGCGAGGGGGCCTTGTTTGCGACAGCTACCGGCGAAAGGTTCGTGCGTTTCACTTCGGGATAGTCTGCCAGATCCAGCAGGCTGTCCAGCATACCCAGTCTGGTTTTAGGAAAGTCCTCCAGCCGGGCGCTGTTAATATCTGCCAAAGGCAGCGCAGTCCTGCAATCCGCTATCACTTGCGTCAGGTTTGCTGAGGGTTTGAACCGAGTGAGATAGTCCTGCTGGGTCAGTGTCATACGAGAGGCACGCAGGTGTTGTGCGTAACAGCTTTCCAGCCAGCTTTCCGCGTTGCGTGTGGAAAAGAGATACGTGAGTTTGGTGTCTGGGCACGTTTGAGAAAAAGCGGTGCCTATCGCGGTTAGCAAGTCAGGTGCCGCACTGTAATCCTGCACTCCGTTGCGGCCGGGGATATGGCCACACAGGCTTTCTGAACTGAGGATAATTATTTTCAGTTCCGGACTTATCTGCTCGGCAAACAGTGCCGCCTCGTACAGCACCAAACCTAGATCAAGGTCGGAGCGGCTGGCCGAATACCCTTTGGCGGCACCCGACAGGCCGAGAATATCCTGATCCAGAAAAATCCTGATATCCGGCGCGAGGGTGTCGCGATTTACCCTGAGGGATGTTTGTAAAGTGGACGTGCCGGTTTTGTGAAACCCCGGATGGATGATAATCTGCGTCATACGCGATAGCCCCTGACAGGGCGGAAACGCGCAGTATGCTTAGTCAGCCTTGGCATCGGGGAGTATCCCGTCAGGGGGATCGGCGATGATGCGACCGGATGCCAGATCGACCGTTGGAACAGCGGCCTTGGTGAACGGCAGGAAGACAGTCGCCGAAGTGCCCGCAAGCTGCGTTTCAAGCAGGTCATCGGCACCGTGGTTCTGGACGGTCTTGACCTTGCCGATCAAATTGCCGCCGGTATCAAACACCTGAAGTCCGATCAGATCGGCGTGATAGAATTCATCATCGGGCAAAGAGGGGAGTTGATCGCGGTCCGCAAAAAGCACGGTGCCGCGCATGGCATCCGCTTCCTCCTTGGAGGTGACATCGGTGATGCGGGCGACAAAGCCGTTTTTAATCGGGCGCACCAGGGCTATTGTATAGCTCCGCTTGCCGTCTTCGGACGTTAGGGGGCTGTATTTTTCGATGTCTTCGGGAACAGCGCAATAGCTTTTTATCCGCAGTTCGCCGCGCACGCCGTAGGAACCGGCAATCGCGCCCACTGATACCTTATCGCTCATTGTAATAACTCCGAATCCAGACAAATTGTGCCGGTCCATTGGCCTTCGCCCGCCTTGCATTCGCTTTCCATCAACATGCGTTCGAACCAGATGCCAATGGCGACACCCAATCCAAGAACAAGAACAAGACGCAGCAATCGGAACATGATCGGCTTTCGGGTCAGGGACGACGTCAGGGCGCGGTCGGTGTCAGATGATGGGAAAGTACATCGGACCGTCAGGATTGGCAAAGGAATGCTGACTGTCGAATATACCTTTGGGACCCCGACGCAGCGAAAACCGCGCCGGGAAGCCGTTTGATTATTCTGCTGCGGCTTCTTCTGCTGCAGGCTCTTCCGCTGGTGCTGCTGCGGCCTCTGCAGCGGCGGTCGCTTTGGCGGCCTTTTCTTCAACGCGTGCTGTGGCTTTTTTGCCTGGTGCGCCCTTCTTGGGGTTGCTGCGCTCTGTCTTTGGGGTCACGCCAGCGGCTTCCAACATGCGAGCAACACGGTCTGTTGGCTGTGCACCTTTGCTCATCCAGTACTGAACGCGCTCGACGTCCATTTTCACGCGCTCTTCGCTGTCTTTGGCCAGCAACGGGTTATACGTGCCCAGCTTTTCAATGAAGCGGCCATCGCGTGGCATGCGGCTGTCGGCAGCAACGATACGGTAGAACGGGCGCTTTTTGGAACCACCGCGGGCGAGACGAATTTTCATGGACATGATGTATTTCCTTTTAGTTTTGTAAGTTTGGCTGGGACGGGCCCGGCCTAGGATTGATGTTGTTTATGGTGCTGAATGACTTCAGCGATGATGAAGTTCAGAAACTTCTTGGCGAATTCGGGATCGAGGTCAGCCTCTTTCGCCAAATCTTCGAGCCGGGCAATCTGGTTCGCTTCGCGATCCGGATCGGACGGGGGAAGGTCGTGCTGGGCTTTGAGTTTCCCCACAGCCTGCGTGTGTTTAAAGCGTTCGCCCAATGTATAGACGAGTATGGCATCGAGCCGGTCGATGGAGGCGCGGTGGCCTTTCAGGATTTCCGCAGCGCGGGCAATGGCATCGGTCATCAGGCGGCCTTTCCGGTGAAGCTGCGGACGCGCTGGCGCGCGACGACATTCTTGGCACCAGCTGCAATGTGAGCCAATACTTGCAGCGGTGCGTATTCAGCCTGTGATGGGTGCCTCTGGCAGGAGGTTATTTGGCAAAATGAAACAGGGTTCATTTCTTTTTCCCGAAACCTGATAGGCCGCCGGGCAGGCCCATACCGCCCATGCCGGGAAGTTTGCCACCCATTTGCTTGGCTGCGGCTTCGAGAGCTTTGGGGTCCATGCCTTGGGCCATTGCAGCAGGGTCCATACCGCCCTTGCCGCCCATCATGCCCTTCATGGCTTGTTTGAGCATGCCGCCTTTGCCCATTTTGCCCATCTTTTTCATCATATCGCCCATTTGGCGCTGCATCTTCATAAGCTTGTTCAACTCGCTGACTTCGAGGCCGGCACCTTTGGCGATCCGCTTTTTGCGGCTGGCTTGGAGCAGCGCAGGATTAGCGCGTTCTTTTTTGGTCATCGACTGGATCAGGGCGATCTGGCGCTTGAGCACCTTGTCGTCAAAGCCAGCTTCTTCGACCTGTTTTGCCATTTTGCCCATGCCGGGCATCATGCCCATCATACCTTGCATGCCACCCATCTTGAGCATCTGTTCAAGCTGCATTTTCAGGTCGTTCATATTGAACTGACCCTTGGCCATGCGGCGCATCATCTTTTCGGCTTGTTCAGCCTCGATGGTTTCCTGGGCCTTTTCAACAAGGGCAACGATATCACCCATGCCAAGGATGCGGCCCGCGATGCGTTCAGGTTCGAACGTTTCGAGCGCGTCCATCTTTTCGCCAAGGCCGACGAATTTAATTGGCTTGCCGGTGACCGCACGCATGGACAGGGCCGCACCGCCGCGACCGTCGCCGTCCATCCGTGTGAGGACAACGCCGGAAATGCCAATGCGATCATTG
This sequence comes from Sulfitobacter sp., assembly GCA_026421135.1. Lineage (GTDB taxonomy): Bacteria > Pseudomonadota > Alphaproteobacteria > Rhodobacterales > Rhodobacteraceae > Sulfitobacter. The sequence continues at coordinate 5,268 of JAPKCR010000171.1, forward strand.
AAGTTTTCGGCTGTTTGCACAGCGTCTTGGCCCGTCAGGCCATCAACCACCAGCAGAGTTTCGCGTGGGTTGGCAACGTCGCGGACGGCTTCGACCTGTTGCATCAGTTCTTCGTCGATAGACAAACGGCCTGCAGTATCGAGCATATAGACGTCATAGCCGCCCATGGCTGCCTGAGTCTTGGCGCGTTTGGCGATCTGGACGGGGTTCTCGCCCTTGACGATAGGCAAGGTATCGACGCCGATTTGCACGCCGAGGATGGCCAGCTGTTCCATCGCCGCGGGTCGGTTGACGTCGAGCGATGCCATCAGCACGCGTTTGCCGTCGCGGTCTTTCAGACGCTTGGCCAGTTTGGCCGTCGTGGTGGTTTTACCGGAGCCTTGCAGGCCGACCATCAGGATCGGCGCAGGGGCGTTGTCGATTTTCAGGGAGCCGGGCTCGCCTTCACCGCGCAGAACGTCGATCAGGGTGTCGTGGACGATCTTGACGACCTGTTGACCGGGGGTGATCGATTTGGTGACGGCCTGACCTGTGGCCTTATCTTGGATGGCTTTGACGAAATCACGGGCAACAGGCAGGGATACGTCAGCCTCAAGCAAGGCGACGCGGACTTCGCGCAGGGCGGTAGTGACGTCTTCTTCGGACAGCGCACCTTGTTTGGTGAGGCGGTCAAAGACGCCGGAAAGGCGTT
>JAPKCR010000172.1 GCA_026421135.1 Sulfitobacter sp.
CAAGAAATATCACGGCTTGAACGGGGCTGAGAACCGATGCTGCGACAGGCATGAGAATCCTCGCGCTGCCAAATCCGGAAAAGCCCCGCACCAACCCGGCGATGATGACGCTCAGCAGCAGCCAGATCAGACCGGTGGTCGATCCGGCTGCTGCCAAAACCTCAGGCATCAATGTTGGCGTATTGGCCTGAGTTGGTGTCTTTTTTGGTCCAGTCGCGTTTCACGCCAAGGAAAAGGACCACGTTTTTCGCCACAAAAACAGATGAATAGGTCCCGACGACAACGCCCCATGTGATCGCAAAGACAAATCCACGGATCACATCGCCGCCCAGCACCAGCAACGCAATCAGCGCCAGCAATGTGGTGCCCGATGTCATCAGGGTCCGGCTGAGTGTTTCGTTCACACTAATGTTCATCACATCGCGCAAAGGCCGCTTTTTGTATTTCCGCAGATTTTCCCGCAGTCGATCAAAGATAACCACCGTATCGTTGATCGAATAACCGATGATCGTCAAAATCGCAGCGATTACAGGTAAATCGAACCGGATTTGCAGGGCGGAAAAGATGCCGACTGTCAGAATTACATCGTGAAAAAGGGCCGCAACGGCACCAACGGAAAACTGCCATTCGAACCGCAACCAGATGTAGATCAGGATCGCCGCCATTGAAGCAGCAACGGCAAGGAACGCTGTCTGGATAAGCTCGCCAGATACTTTCGGGCCAACCGATTCAACAGACGTAAAAATGATCTTGGGGGCGACAGCTTTTAACGCGCCCTCAACCGCTTCGATCATTTCAGGTGTTGCTGCTTCTTCGCCCTCTTGTGCCTGAATGCGCACCATCGCCACATGTTTGCTGCTGTCGCTGGTCGGGTCAAACACCTCGGTGATCGAGATATCACCCAAGCCCAACGGCTCCATCGCGGCGCGGTAGGCGGCCACATCAACGGCAGTTTCGCTTTGGGTGCGCAATGTTGTGCCCCCGCGGAAATCGATGCCATAATTCAGACCCATCGTGAACCAGACAACCAGCGCCAGTACCACCGCCACGCAAGACGCGCCAAACGTTAATGGTGCAAATTTGAAAAAGTCGATGTTGGTTTCGTCCGGAATTAAACGCATGCGTTTCATATCAGTCTCCTAGACCGTAATCGTCTTGGGACGGGCGCGTTCAAACCAGAATACGACCATCAGACGGGTGACGAAATACGCGGTGAAAACCGACGTGATGATTCCGATCCCCAGCGTCACAGAAAAGCCCCGTACAGGCCCTGACCCCAGGACAAACAGGATCACAGCAATGATAAAGGTGGTGATGTTGGCATCCAGAATGGCACTCAAAGCGCGCTCGTAGCCCAGACTGATTGCACGTGCTGGTCCTTTGGCCGTTTTCAGTTCCTCGCGGATGCGTTCAAAGATCAACACATTCGCATCCACCGCCATACCAACGGTCAGAACGATGCCTGCGATGCCCGGCAATGTCAGCGTGGCACCGATAAGGCTTAGCAGGCCAAAGATCATGCCGACGTTCACTATCAAGGCGATGTTAGCGAAGAACCCGAACAGGCCATAGCTCGCCCACATAAAGAACAGAACGGCGGCAAAGGCGACGGTCGTCGCGATCTTGCCCGCGTCAATGCTGTCTTGGCCCAGTTCCGGCCCGATTGTGCGTTCCTCGACAAAGGTCAGACCCGCGGGTAAGGCCCCTGCCCGCAACAACACGGCCAGATTGGTCGATTCCTCGACCGAAAAATTACCGGTGATGATACCGGACCCACCCGGAATAGCGCTTTGGATGGTTGGCGCGCTGATGACCTCATTATCCAGAACAATTGCAAAAGGTGCGCCGATGTTCTCAGCCGTATAGGTCCCGAATTTGCGGGCACCGGTGGTGTCAAACCGGAAGCTAACGGCGGGCCGTCCGTTCTGGTCAAAGCTGGGCTGCGCATCGACCAACTCTTCGCCGGTTACGACGGGGGCCGTTTCAAGGATATAGTAGACGCCGGGAGTTTCCGCGTCAGGCAAAAGTGAATTGCCCAGACCGGGGGATGCATTTTCATCCGCACCACGGTTTACAACGGGGTTAAAGGTCAACTGCGCGGTTGTTCCGATAATCGCCTTCAACTCGGCGGCCGACCCGATTCCGGGTACCTGAATAAGAATACGATCCGCCCCCTGACGCTGGATCGTGGGTTCGCGTGTGCCGACCTCGTCGATGCGGCGGCGGATGATTTCCAGCGATTGCTGCATGGTCCGCTCGTCCGTGGCCTGCTTTTCAGCGTCCGACAGGGTCACGGTTATCGTGTTATCGGTGCCGCTCACGACAATGTCGTTCTGGCCCGCACCAGTGATCGACTGGACAGGGCGTGCAAGCGTACGCGTCGCCTCAAGCGCTTGGTCCATCACCTCGGGGTCGTTGATCCGTACACGCAATTCGCCTTCGGGGGCCTCGACGCGGCGCACTGGCGTGATCGACCGCAACGCATCGCGCACTTCGGGCCAGGTCGCTTCCATCCGGTTGGCATACACCTCGGATACATTGACCTCGGCCAGCAAATGCGCACCGCCGCGCAGATCCAGCCCCAAATTCACCAACCGCTCGGGCAGGAATTCCGGCCACAGTGCCGCTTGCGCCTCAAGCTCGGGAGTGGCACCGGCCACATCCATCGCCTTCAGCGCATCGTTATGCTGTTCTACGGGGCCGTAGAACGCGTTCGGCAGCGCCAGATACAGGCCAGCCACACAGGTGAGGATGATCAACACCCGTTTCCACAGATCAATCTGAAGCATGGCGTAAGCCCTTCTTAACGCTGCCGTAGTGGCAGTTTATTTGGCAGGTTCGGTCTTGGAGACAACCGTCGCGATGGTCGACTGGATAACGCGCACTTTGACGTTCTCGGCCAGTTCGATCTCAAGTTCGCCATCGTCCTTGACCTTGACAACCTTGCCGATCAGCCCGCCTGCCGTAACCACCTGATCGCCACGGCGCAAACCCGCAACCATCGCCTGATGTTCTTTCACCTTCTTCTGCTGAGGGCGGATAAGCAGAAAATACATGATCGCGAAGATCAGAATGAGGGGCACGAATTGCTGGATGCCTTGCATGGGGATGGTCCTTTGATTGAGGGAGCACGCCCGTTCCGGCCTGCCGTCGAAGTTTGGCGGAACCTAGGTCCAGATGCGGGGCTTTGCAAGGTGGGTTCACGTGTATTTCAGCCCCCCACGGACTAAGGACGGGCTTGTGTGCTGCGTTCATAGGCATCCATCCGGTTTGAGCGGTTGTGACAGTTGATTTTGCACGGCATGGTGGTGGGGACAGTTCCCCAAGAGGCCGACTGTGATGGACCGTTAACTTGCAATCGTGAACAGTCCAATATTTCGGGTGTTTCTGACAATGCTCATCGCGGCTTGCGGGATTTTGAAAATCCTACGCGCCCAAACCCAAAACACCACATCTGGCCCCGCGATCCACAATCGGGCATAACGCATGCAAAGCGCCAAAAGCGATTCAGGATCAAAGGACAGACCCATGCATGACATCAAAGCCATCCGCGAAAACCCTGATGCGTTTGACGCGGCCCTCGCTAGGCGCGGGGATGCGCCTGTTACAGGCGAAATCCTCAAGCTGGACGAGGCGCGGCGCGGGATGATTTTGAACGCGGAAACGGCGCAGGCTGAACAGAACAAGGCTTCTAAACTGGTGGGCGCGGCCAAGGCATCGGGCGACGAGGCCGAATTCGAGCGGCTGCGGGCGCTGGTCAGTGATAAAAAGGCCGAAGTCGCGCAGATGCAGGCCGAGGCCAAGGAACTGGACGCCAAGCTGACCGACAAGTTGGCGCGCATCCCCAACCTGCCCGCCGATGATGTGCCCCGAGGGGCGGACGAGAATGACAACGTCGAGGTGAACCGCTGGGGCGACGTGCCCACGCTTGATTTCACCGCGAAAGAGCATTTCGAGATCGCCAGCGTTGCCGCGTCGATGGATTTTGAAACGGCTGCCAAGACGTCAGGCGCGCGGTTTGTGATGCTCAAGGGTGCTGTGGCGCGTATCCACCGAGCGCTTGCGCAGTTCATGGTCGATACCCATGTCGATCACAACGGGCTGACCGAATATGTGACGCCTGTGCTCGTGCGCGACGAGGCGATGTATGGCACTGACAAGCTGCCAAAGTTTGGTGACGACAGCTATCAGACGACAAATGGCTGGTGGTTGATCCCGACGTCCGAAGTGACCCTGACCTATTCCGTGTCCGGCGATGTGCTGGAAGAAGCCACCCTGCCCCGCCGCATGACCGCGCATACATTATGTTTCCGCTCTGAGGCGGGATCGGCGGGCCGAGACACATCCGGTATGCTGCGTCAGCACCAATTTGAAAAGGTTGAGATGGTGTCGATCACGCATCCCGACACCTCGGACGAGGAGCAAAAACGCATGCTGCGCTGTGCCGAGGATCTGCTGGAACGGCTGAACGTCCCTTATCGCACCGTGCTGTTGTGTACCGGCGACATGGGGTTCGGCGCGCAGCGCACCTATGACATCGAGGCGTGGTTGCCCGGGCAGAATGCCTATCGCGAAATCAGTTCGGTATCGACCACAGGCGCGTTTCAGGCCCGTCGGATGAATGCGCGGTTCAAGCCCGCTGATGGCGGCAAGCCGCAGTTTGTGCATACGTTGAACGGGTCCGGTCTGGCCGTGGGTCGGTGCCTGATTGCGGTGCTTGAAAACGGACAGCGAGCGGACGGATCGGTAAAACTGCCCGAGGTGCTGGCCCCTTATCTGGGCGGAAAGACCGTTTTGAGCGTCGATGGCACTTTGTCATAAGCTCTGGGAACCTAGGGCCGCTGTGCTATGTTCCCTTCTGAATGATATTTCCAAAAAGGACGCATAATGGCCCGACCATTGACTGCACTTGTTACCTTTCTTCTGGCCATAGCTTTTGCCGCATCGCCATTTTTCGTGACCAGCTTTTCGGGGTTTGACCCTAACCAGTTCCCTGTCCCTCAGGTTTTTCCTTCGGTGCAACCTGCCGGATATGCGTTTTCGATCTGGGGGGTTATCTATTTATGGCTGATCGTCGGCATGGGCTGGGGTCTGTGGAACGCGCGTGATGATTTCATCTGGCACGATATGCGCGTACCGCTGAGCATCTCGCTGTTCATCGGGTGCTTTTGGTTGGCCGTAGCGAATGCAAGCCCGATCTGGGCGTCAGTGCTGATTTGGGTGATGCTGATTGGCGCTTTGGTGGCGCTGTTTGAGGCACCGCAGACCGACCGCTGGTTCGCCGCATGGCCTGTCGGGTTATACGCAGGCTGGCTTAGTGCTGCGTCCTGCGTTTCACTGGGGCTATTGGCAGCAGGCTATGGCTGGGTGGGGTCGGAAACGGCAGGGCTGATCTTTGTGACCCTTGCAATCGTGATCGGCGCAGCGGTGCAATCAACGCTGATGCGCGCGCCGACATATGGCATTGCGGTGATCTGGGCGCTGATTGGTGTGGTCATTCAGAACTATGCCACTACGCCAAGTGTTGCAGCGCTGGCAGCAGGCGGCTCAATTGCCCTGCTGCTGCCAACTTTCAAATCATGGCGCAAAGACTGAAGGGCAAACGGAATTTTTCAAAAATTCCGGCCCAGATTTTTTGGAAAAATCTGTCGCGCTTAGCGGTCTTGGCGGTGTCCGTTGGTATGTTTGCGTAGTTTTGACGGCTTGGCCTTCTTGCGTCCCTTATAGGGGTTCGCGTCAGACTGGCCGCGCATCCAGATACGTATGGGCGTACCGGGCATGTCAAAATCAATACGCAGGCCGTTGACCAGATACCGGTTATAGCTTTCCGGCACCTTGTCCGGGTGGCTACACATGACCACAAAGCCCGGTGGTCGGGTCTTTGCTTGGGTCATATAACGCAGTTTGATGCGCTTGCCCTGGGGCGCGGGGGGCGGATGCGCCTCCATCATGCC
>JAPKCR010000173.1 GCA_026421135.1 Sulfitobacter sp.
CCCGACACGGCAATGATCAACGGGACCGTGCGCACCTTTGACAAGGATGTGCAGACGCTGATCCGCACCCGTATGAAGGAGATCGTGCAGGGACAAGCGGCAAGCTATGGCGTGACCGCGACCCTAGACTACGAAGAGGGCTATCCCAGCACGCAAAATACCCCCGCGCAGACAGCACTGGCCGCCGATGTTGCCCGTACGGTCGTCGGCGATGCACATGTCGATGCCGAATTCGCCCGTGTGGCCGGTGCCGAGGACTTTGCCTATATGCTGGAAGAGCGCCCCGGCGCTTATCTTTTCTTGGGCGCTGGCGACGGCGCTGGCCTTCACCACCCTAAATTCAACTTCAATGATGATGTCGCACCTGTGGGTGCGTCGTTCTTTGTTCAGCTGGTAGAGCAGCTTCAACCAACGGCAGGTCAATAATGGCACTAGAAGATGCGAAAACGCAGGTAGATCAGGCATTTACCCGTGAAGAGTTAAAAGGGCCAAGCTTTGAGAACGCCTTTGGCGGGGCGACGTCCTTTTTGCGCCGCCGCTACACCAAAGATTTGCGCGGCGTTGATATCGCCGTGACGGGCGTGCCCTTCGACCAAGCGGTGACCAACCGCACCGGCACGCGCCTTGGTCCGCGCGCGATCCGCGAGGCGTCAACGCTGCAACCCTATGATCCGCCTTATGGTTGGGATTTCGACGTGCTCAGTGAATTTGCAATCGCGGACTATGGCGATCTGGCATTCGACTATGGACACACCAGCCAGTTTCCTGCCGCTTTGACCAAACATATCAAGGGCATACTGGACGCAGGTGCCGCAAGTGTGGTGCTGGGCGGCGATCACTACATCAGCTTTCCGATCCTCAAGGCCTACGCCGAAAAATACGGGCCGATCAGCCTGCTGCAGTTCGATGCGCATTCAGACACATGGCCCGATGACGACATGGACCGGATCGACCACGGCACAATGTTCTACAAGGCTGTGAAATCAGGCATCGTTGACCCACACACCTCTGTGCAGGTTGGGATTAGAACGACCAATCCGGATACCTTGGGAGTCACGACCATCGATGCCCGCGAAGTCCACGAAAAGGGGCCGCAAGCAGCAGTTGCCAAGATAAAACAAGTGCTTGGCGACCGTCCTTGTTATTTAACCTTTGACATCGACGCGCTTGATCCGGCATTTGCGCCCGGCACAGGTACGCCTGTTTGGGGCGGGCTGACGTCAGCGCAATGTGCGATGATGCTGCGCGATCTGGCCGGGATAAATATCGTAGGTGGCGACATTGTCGAAGTCTCTCCGCCGTTTGACACCACCGGGGCCACCGCGATTGCAGGCGCGCATGTGGCGACAGAAATTCTTTGCCTGCTGGGATGGAGGATGCGGAACGCATGACCGGAAAGAACCAACCAATCAGCGGCAATGATCTCGCGAGATTTTCTGGACCCAATACGTTTATGCGGCTACCGTCTGCAAGTGATCTCAAGGGGTTAGACGTCGCAGTTCTAGGCATTCCTTTAGATATTGGCACCTCTTGGCGATCTGGCACCCGATTTGGCCCCAAACAGGTCCGCGCCGAAAGCGCCATGTTGCGCCCCTATAATTTGGGTACGGGCGCGGCACCATTTGACGGGCTGCAAATAGCAGATATCGGCGATCTGGCGATAAATACCTTTTCGCTTTCAGATAGTTTGTCAATTATTCAAGAGAGTTACGATGCGATCTTGAAGTCAGACGCCATGCCGCTGGCCATTGGTGGCGATCATTCAATTACGCTGCCTATCCTGCGGGCGATGGCGAAACGGCACGGGCCATTGGCCTTGGTGCATGTTGATGCCCATGCAGACGTAAACGACGAAATGTTCGGGGAACGTGAAACCCACGGCACCGTCTTTCGCCGCGCGTATGAGGAAGGCCTGATAAACCCCGAGAAAACCTATCAAATCGGCCTTCGTGGGTCGGGATATGGCGCGGATGATTTCACCGAAGCCGCCGGTTGGGGGTTCCAGCAATTTCCCGCACAAGAACTGTGGCATCGCAGCCTGTCACCCTTGGGTGCCGAGATCAGACGCGATATCGGCGATGCTCCGGTTTATATCACCTACGACATCGACAGCCTTGATCCAGCATATGCACCGGGCACAGGTACGCCTGAGATCGGCGGATTGACCACACCGCAAGCACTGGAACTTATACGTGCCCTCAAAGGGTTGAACGTCGTTGGTGCTGATTTGGTTGAAGTATCGCCGCCTTACGACACGTCAGGCAACACAGCGTTGACAGGGGCTAATATCCTGTTTGAAATCATGTGCATCCTGCCCGGGGTTGCGTATCGTTGATCTGACAAACGTTCCGTGGGGAGTTTGAAGGTCAAAATGAAGGTAGAGCGAATGATGAGTTTCTTTTGGATCGTGGTCTTGGTGTTCATCGGATTGCAGGCCCTTATCCGCCTTGCCCCCAGTGAAGCGGAAAACTGGACCGTTGATGCCAATGCGGACGCGCCTGGAGCGTATCCAACGGCAATGGGCTTCAAGGTGGTGGCACCGATCGAAAAGGAACCTAAGGCCCTATTGGATGCATTCGAAGCAGCCATCTTGGCGCAACCGCGCACCCACAAACTGGGAACGGTAAAGGGGCAGCGGATTTACGTTACCCGGTCGTTGCTGTGGGGGTTTCCCGATTACACTACGGCTGCTGTATCTGACGACCAAACCCGCGCAACGTTTTATAGCCGTCTGCGTTATGGCAAATCAGATATGGCTGTAAACCGGAAACGATTGAAGCAAATTTTGACGACTATCGGAATCACCGTTTAGCATCGAGGTCTGGCAACCTTGCTGCACCTCGCGCCACATCGGCACATTCAGTGACATCTGACATTGAGCTAAAAACAACCGACCACCCACCTCCATACAAACGGTTTGGCCCAGCTCGACGCGTTTTCCTTGGGAGTTGGTGCAATAACAGTCGACGGGCTTGCCGCTTGGATAGGTGGCCTGTGCGGCCACGGGAGGGGCAAACAGGCCCAATATCAGAGCGATCTGTTTCATCAGTTGGGATATTAGCACACAGCGGCCCTTGACCAAAGCGTGATCATCAGCGACAGAAACCTGATGATCCCCTTAGACCGCCTTGCCCAAATCATCCAACGTTTCCAGTTTCTGGAGGCGTCGATGTCGTCCGGATCGGATGGGGCTGATTTTGCCAAGCTCGCCAAGGAATATGCCGACCTGCGCCCTGTGGTCGAGCAGATCGAGGAATACCGCCAGTTGCTGCAAGACATGGACGACGCGCGTGCCATGCTCAAAGACCCCGAGATGGCGGAGCTGGCCGAGGAAGAGTTGCCTCGGCTAAAAGCTGCCTTGCGCAAAGCCGAGGCCTCCTTGCAATTGGCATTGCTGCCCAAAGACGCAGCCGATGCAAAGCCTGCAATGCTTGAAATACGCCCCGGCACCGGTGGCGACGAGGCCGCGTTGTTCGCCGCCGATCTTTTGCGGATGTACCAGCGTTATGCTGAAACGCAGGGTTGGAAGTTTGATCTGATCGAAGAGCAAATGACCGAGCTTGGGGGCGTCAAGGAAGTCGTGGCCCATATCAAGGGTCAGAATGTGTTTGCCCGGTTGAAATACGAATCCGGCGTGCACCGTGTCCAGCGCGTGCCCACAACTGAAAGCGGCGGCCGCATTCACACCTCGGCGGCAACGGTCGCTGTGTTGCCCGAAGCAGAGGATGTGGATATTCACATCGACGCCAATGATTTGCGGATCGACACGATGCGCAGTTCAGGGGCAGGGGGCCAGCACGTCAACACCACCGATTCTGCTGTGCGGATCACCCATATCCCGACCGGAATTGTCGTGACTTCGTCTGAGAAATCACAGCACCGCAACCGCGAGATCGCCATGCAGGTGCTCAAAGCGCGGCTTTATGATGCTGAGCGTCAGCGCGTTGACAGCGCGCGGTCTGCCGATCGGGCCGCGCAGGTCGGGTCAGGTGACCGGTCTGAACGGATCAGGACCTATAACTTTCCCCAAGGCCGGATGACTGATCACCGGATCAACCTGACGCTGTACCGGTTGGATGCCATCATGCAGGGCGATCTGGACGAAATCATCGACGCGTTGACCGCAAACGCGCAGGCCCAGATGATGGCGGAGATGGGCCAGTGAGCCCGCCCACAGCAGCTCAGGCCATGGCGTCCGCCGCAGCACGTCTGCGCGCGGCAGGGGTCCCTGATCCGGCCCGCGATGCTAGGCTGCTGCTGGCCCATGCGGCGTCTGTGGACGCATCCCGTGTCACCTTGATCGCCCCCGAAGAAATTGCCCCCGAAATTGCCGAACGCTATGAGAACCTGATCGCATTGCGTGCCGTGCGCGTGCCTGTGTCACATTTGGTAGGGCAGCGCGCCTTTTACGGGCGCGACTTTAAGGTCAGCCGCGATGTATTGGACCCACGACCCGAAACCGAAACGCTGATCGAACTGGCGCTGTCCGAACCATTTGAGCGGGTGCTGGATCTGGGGACAGGGTCAGGCTGCATTCTAGTGACCTTGCTGGCAGAGCAACAGGACGCGCATGGCGTTGGGTTGGACCTGTCAGAATCAGCCTGCCTGCAAGCCAGCGCAAACGCGGTGCTGCATAACGTTCATGCCCGCGCGGATATCCGAAAGTCCGACTGGTTCGAGGCCGCCGATGGCCGCTTTGACCTGATCGTCGCCAATCCGCCATATCTGGCAAAATCAGAAATGGCGGCAGTAGCCCCTGAATTACGTCTACACGAACCCGAGATGGCGTTGACAGACGGGTTAGACGGGCTCAGCGCCTACCGTGTAATTGCATCGCAAGCCCAAGGGTATTTGACCGCCACCGGTCGCGTGCTGGCCGAAATAGGTTGGCAGCAAGGCCCGGATGTTGCCGAGATTTTCAAGGCCGCCGGATGGGGAAGGGTTCGAGTTTTACCTGATCTGGATGGGCGCGATCGTGTCCTTTGGGCCGATACACCAGCATGAAAACGCCAAAATCCACCCTATCCAGGGCATTCTTTACAGTTTATGCTTGATCGCGCCGCACTGCCGTGCTTATTCAATCATGTTGCAGCGGTGGATGCCACATTGGCGGTCCCGCGCGGCGTTAAGCCCAACATATCGTATGGCGCGCTTTTGAAGGATGTAAATGCATCCGGCGGCATTCTCGAAGCACAGCACAACAAGGCTGAACGAATTACATGAAATCTTCCAGATCACGTTCCAGATCCAAGAACAGTCGCAACCGTCAACCGCAAGGTGGCGGCAACGTCGTGAACCGCGTGTTCGACAGCTCTGGCCCCGAAGGCAAAGTGCGTGGCACGCCTCAGCAGGTTATTGAAAAATACAACCAGCTTGCCCGCGATGCGCAGCTTAGCAATGACCGTGTTGCAGCAGAGAATTTTCAGCAGCACGCCGAACATTATCTGCGCATGTTGTCCGAAGCACAGCGCGAGATGGACCAACGCCGCGAAGAGCAAGAGCGCCAGAACCGCGAGCGTCAGGAAGAACAAGAACGCCAGAACCGCGAACGCCAAGCAGAGCGTGACCGCGAGCGGGCCGAGCGTCAGGAACGCGATGCCGCGAATGGCGGCCCCTCGCATGATGGTGATGCGAACACCGCAGATCAGCCAACTGCAGACAGCAATGACCGCGATCCAAAACCGCAATCCGCCCAAGACAATGACGAAGCGCCAAAACGCCGTCGCAACAACCGTAACACCAAGCAAGCAGACGCGCCTCAGGGTGATGATGCTGTGCAAGGCGGCGACGACAGCAATCTGGTTGAGACACCCGAGAACAAGCCAAAGCCACGGCGCGCGCCCCGTCGCAAGCCACAGCCCAAGGCTGACGATGCTTCGAACCCGACACCTGACGCTGGCGGTGACCAAACGGAAGCCGCTGAA
>JAPKCR010000174.1 GCA_026421135.1 Sulfitobacter sp.
TACACAATGTGGCCGATGCCCTTGGGTCTGTCGCTGTTATTTTCGCCGGCACGTTGGTTTTGCTGTTCGGATGGACATGGGTTGACCCGCTGGTAACGCTGATGATCGCGGGATACATTCTGTGGCAGTCAGCGACGGAATTGCCCAAGGTAGCCCGTATTTTGATGCTGGCCAGTCCCTATGGGATTGAGACCGAAGATGTCATTGCGGTAATGAAGTCAGCCCCTGGCGTTGCGGATGTTCACCATGTCCATCTTTGGATGATGCAAGAACACGGCAATGCATTGGATGCGCATGTCGTGGCCACCCCCGAAACCGATGCAGGAACCCTGCGCAAATCTCTCAAGTCGCTTTTGCAAGATACGTTCGATCTGCATCATACGACTCTGGAAATTGAGACGGAATCGGACCAATGTACCGCCCCGTTAACCATTGGCCACTAAACGGGTAGAAGTGGCCTGATAGCAAGGCGCGGCAGATGGTGCGGGTCACGAACGGTAATCGGTTGGGAAAACGAGGCAGTCCGTGTTGTACATCTGTTTCAGGATCGGACATAATATGGCCAAATTCACGAGATAGATGACAGCAATACCCCCAATGCAAAAGGGGGAACTAACACAGTATACCACAGCACAACCGGAGCAGTCATGCTGGAATTCGACAATGTATCCAAGTCCTTTTGGACCGGCACGCAGCACAAGGTCATTCTGGACCATGTGTCATTTCGCGTGGAATTGGGTAATTCGTTGGGCATCATGGCACCGAACGGCACCGGCAAGACGACATTGATCAACATGATGGCGGGGCTGGAACAACCCGACGAAGGCGAAGTCAGGCGCGCCTGCAACATCAGCTTTCCACTGGGTTTTATGGGCGGCGTCGTCAGCAAAGTGTCCGCGATGGAGAACTCGCGCTATATTGCGCGGCTCTATGGTCTGGACCCTGACTATGTCGAAAGCTTTTGCCGCTGGCTTTGTGGTCTAGGTGAATATTTTGACCAACCGCTTGGAACATATTCTGCCGGTATGCGCGGGCGTTTTTCTTTTGCGCTGCTGCTGGCCCTTGATTTCGATATCTATCTGATCGACGAAGGCATGCCGGCGACTACAGATGTTGAATTCAACCGCAAAGCAGGCGAAATCCTGAAGGAACGCTTGCGCACGACAACCATCATTATTGTATCGCACCAAGCCGAAACACTTGAGCAATATGCCCGTTCCGCAGGCGTATTGCTGGGCGGAAAGCTTCACTTATTCGACACGCTGGAAGAGGCTAAGCAGGTTTATGACTACGAAACCCAAAGCTAGAAAATTTCGCATCAAGCGCAATCCGCAGGTTCCAGCGTCAGTTGAAGCCTCACAATCAGCGTCAGCTGAAGAATCTGTCGAACCGCGTCGACCTGTTGGCCCGCAACCCGTCCATCGCCCTGCCCACCCGCAAGCCGAGCCACTGCAGGCGTCCGCCAAACCCGATGGTTCTGATCAAGGTCCCTCGCCCGCCGCACCGCCCCGCGAGGGAGAGGTTGAATCAGCGACGGAAGTCAGCGGTGAACAGGATATGGACGCGATCCGCCGCGAAGGTCTAACCGGTCGGCAGTTGCGTATGGCGCGCCGCGTGGCACAAAAGCACGGTCTCGCCCCGACATCCGATTTTGACGCCGTCCGTCTGCTGCGCGCCGAAGGGATCGATCCGTTTCAACGATCCAACATGCTGGAACTGGTTGTGCCCCAAGGGGGTGATTCTGCTGCCGCGAACGGCTCCTCGCAAGGCCGCATTCAGCTTCCGCAAACCGTACCCGCTGGCGGCAGAAACATGCCCTCGACCGAAGTTAATCCGATGGAACGTCGGATGCGTGAAATTTCGGACATTCAGGCGGACATCACCCGCCGCCGCCGCCGCAAAATGGCGTTGCTTGTTGTGCGCCTGTTGTTCTTTGTCGGCCTGCCCACGATTATGGGCGGCTATTATTTCTACAAAATCGCAACACCAATGTACGCCACAGAAAGCCAGTTCCTGATTATCCAGAACGAAGGCAGCGGCGGGCTTGGCCCCTTGGGTGGATTGCTGCCCACGCAATTTGCGAACTCGGCTGACAGTATTGCCACCCAAAGCTATTTGCAGTCCAAGGATGCGATGTTGCGTCTGGACAGGGATGTGGGCTTCGTCTCGCACTTTTCGCAGCCCGATATAGATCCTATCCAGCGCATGGATCCCGAAGCCTCAAACGAAGAGGCATATAAATTCTACAAAAAGAACGTCAAAATCGGCTATGATCCGACGGAGGGCATGATCCGTATGGAAGTGATTGCCGCCAACCCTCAAGTAGCTGCTGACTATTCTGAGCATTTGCTGGATTACGCCGAAGAGCGCGTGAACGGACTGTCCCAGCAAAAGCGAGAGGACGGAATGCGCGATGCACGTATCGCCTATGAGCAGACGGTAACCCAGCGTCGCGAGGCGCAAGAGGACCTGATCAAGCTGCAGATCGAAAACGGCGTCGACCCCGAAGCCGTGATTGCGTCTATCCGCGGCCAGATCACCAATTATGAAACTTTGCTGTTGGAAAAAGAGCTTGAGTTGGCAGCCCTGCTGGACAACCCGCGACCGAACCGCGCCAAGGTGGACGGTGTGCAAGGCGATGTGCGCAGGATCGGCGTGCAACTTGATCGCCTGAACGAGCGGATGAGCAACGCAACCGAAGGTACCAATTCGCTTGCTCAACAGGCGGTCGCCCTGCAACTGGCGCAGGCCGACCTTGCAGCGGCTGACATGGCGCTGCAATCTTCCCAGACACAGATGGAGCAGGCCCGCACCGAAGCACAACGTCAGGTGCGCTATCTGACCATTGCCGTGCGTCCCGTTGCCTCGCAGACCGCATCCTATCCGCGCAGATTCGAGAACACGATTTTGACATTCCTGATCTTTGCGGGCATCTACCTGATGCTGTCGCTGACCGCGTCGATCCTTAAGGAACAGGTAACAAAATGATCCAAGTCACTGTGGGTAATGTCGTCATCGGGAATGATCGCCCGTTGACCGTAATTGCCGGGCCCTGCCAGCTTGAAAGCGAAACCCATGCGCAGATGATCGCAGGCCAAATGAAAGAAGCCTGTGATGCGGCGGGTGCACAATTTGTATTCAAGGCTAGCTATGACAAAGCCAACCGCACTTCGCTGGGCGGCAGACGCGGTCTGGGCATAGACGAAGGTTTGCGCGTGCTGCAATCCGTGGGCAAAGCGATTGGCGTGCCAGTATTGACGGACGTCCACACAGAAGCCCAATGCGCCGTCGCAGCCGAGGCTGTCGACATCCTGCAAATTCCTGCCTTCCTGTGCCGCCAAACCGATATGCTGTTGGCCGCTGGCAACACCGGCAAAGTGGTAAACGTCAAGAAAGGTCAATTTCTGGCCCCTTGGGACATGCCCAATGTAGTGTCCAAGATTGAATCCACCGGCAACAAGCGCATCTTGCTGACCGAACGCGGGACCTCCTTTGGCTACAACACCTTGGTGGCCGATATGCGCAGCTTGCCCCAGATGGCTGCAACCGGATATCCCGTGGTGATGGACGCTACGCATTCGGTGCAGCAGCCCGGTGGCATGGGCGGGTCCAGTGGCGGGCAACGTCAGTTTGCCCCCGTCATGGCGCGCGCAGCCGTCGCGATTGGCGTTGGTGCGGTATTTATCGAGACCCACGAAGACCCGGACAATGCTCCGTCCGATGGTCCGAACATGATCTATCTGGATAAAATGCCAGCGCTGATCGCATCACTGATGCGGTTCGACGCTTTGGCTAAATCCGATCCTATTGTGATCTAAGCTTTCGCGGGCTTTTGTGCCGCTTGGCCGAAGCCCGCGATCAACTTTGCATCTTTGACGCCCGGTTCAGATTCCACACCCGATGACACGTCAACTTGGCGCGTGCCGGTCATGAGCACGGCCTCGGCCACATTTTCGGGCGTCAGCCCTCCGGCCAGCATCCACGGTTTCGGCCAGCGCCGTCCGGCGATTAGGCGCCAGTCAAAGGCCAATCCGTTGCCACCCGGCAGATCTGCCCCTTTGGGCGGTTTTGCATCAACCAAAATCTGATCAGCCACCTGCATATAAACATCAAGCTGGGGCAGATCATCCACATCTGCGACCCCCACGGCCTTCATCACCGGAAGGCGGTAGCGCGCTTTGACCTCGCGGACCCTTTCAGGGGTTTCGTGGCCATGCAGTTGCAACATATCGATCGGTACGGTCGCCAATAGTGCATCTAGAAACGCATCATCTGCGTCTACCGTGAGGGCGACTTTGCAAATGCCACCCGGCACCTCAAGCGCCAGCGCAGCAGCTTCGTCGAAACTGATGTTGCGGGGGGATTTTGTGAAAAAGACAAATCCGACATAGCGTGCATCCGCAGCAACCGCCGCAGCAATATCAGCGGCGCTGCGAAGGCCGCAGAACTTTACATGTACATTCGTCGACATGGAATTCCCTCAGGTCGCAGCGACCGTCAGATCAGTTGGCTTGATCCAGCATTGCTAGAACTTCGTCTTGGCCTTCGTACTTCTCGCCCTTAAGCCGCGCAACTTCACGCTCAAGCCGACGCATTTCGCGGGCTTGGCGGGCTGCCTCGGCGCGCTGGTTGTATTCGCGGATCCATTCCCAGACGAACCCGACCAGCAGGCCAGCGATGATGCTGCCCAGAATGACGATGAACAGCGGCACCTGCATTTCAGGGTTCACCGCGAAAAAGCCCGATACCTCAGTTGGCAAAAGTTTAAGCGACACCAAAGACCGGTTGGCCAAGGCGACGGCAATCAATGCCAAAGCAAAGATGGCAATGCAAAGGTAGCGGACATAACGCATTAGGTATTCCCGTTCAGACGATCACGAAGTAACTTGCCGGTCTTGAAGAACGGCACGTGTTTGTCTTCTACATGAACTGTTTCCCCTGTGCGAGGGTTTCGACCCACACGAGCATCACGTTTTTTGACGGAAAACGCGCCAAATCCGCGCAACTCAACACGATCACCTTGGGCCATGGCACCTGTGATCTCTTCAAAGATGGTATTCACGATTCTTTCCACATCACGTTGATATAGGTGCGGATTGTCGTCTGCGATTTTTTGAATCAATTCCGAACGGATCATGCGAATTTCTCCCCCTGCGGTGTTTTTTATTATGTCGACGACTATATCAACTCCAACGCATTCGTGAAGTCACACAAATCATCCAATGTCGCATTTCGCTGTGCGAACCTGCTGATAAGTTGTCATTTTTTGATCGAAACAAGGTACTGGCCCCGCCAGACACACCGTCGACCAATGGATCGGCCCCCACAGCCCACCCGATTCGCCAAAGAAAAAGGGCCCCGCAATTTGCATTGCGAGGCCCCGTAACTTTGTGAATTAAGCCTCTTGGCTTATTCGTCGCCCTTAAGTGCGGCACCAAGGATATCACCCAAGGATGCGCCAGAGTCAGAGGAGCCATACTGCTCGACTGCTTCTTTCTCTTCTGCGATTTCACGTGCCTTGATCGAAACGCCCAAGCGGTGTGCTTTTGCGTCAACGTTGGTGATGCGAACATCAACCTTGTCGCCGACCGAGAAACGCTCGGGGCGCTGTTCAGCACGGTCACGCGACAGATCGGAGCGACGGATAAAGGCTTTCATGCCTTCATATTCGACTTCGATGCCACCGTCTTCGATGGAGGTCACAGTCACAGTCACAACGGAACCGCGCTTAACGCCGCCCACTGCTTCTGCGAATTTGTCGCCGCCAACACCTTTGATCGAGAGGCTGATGCGCTCTTTCTCAACGTCGACTTCGGACACAACCGCGCCGACCATGTCGCCCTTGCGGTAGTTCTGAATGGCATCTTCGCCACGTTCGTCCCATGACAGGTCGGACAGGTGAACCATGCCGTCGATGT
>JAPKCR010000803.1 GCA_026421135.1 Sulfitobacter sp.
CCTTTTTACATCCGTCTCGCGGGCGACATCTGCGCCTTTGCTGGCTCCTACTTCGAACAGGTACATCGCCAGCTTCAGCGCGTCTTGGCGATAGGTCGTGATTAACCCTGCCCGCGTTTGTCCGCCATCATTCGGGTCGCCTTGTCTGCGCGCAAATTCACGCAGTAACGAGGTCTTGCGTTTGGCGTTTTTGCGCGGTGCATAGGGCCCCGGATCGCAGTGCACTGACACCAGCCCATCCGAAAGCCTCACGGTCATCAACCCCAAGCCCAACCGCCGCGCCAGCGCCGTGTTCGCCTTGACTGCTTTGTAAAACGGTTTGCCAGGTTTATGCGCGACAGCCAGATATACGTCTTCGCTGACTTTCAGCCGCGCAACACATTGGTGAAACAGCGTTAGCGAAAATCCCAGCTTCAGTTCGACCACCACGGGCGGCTCTTCTCCGCGGATCGCCACCACATCGGCAGCACCGACTTCGGCTTTCACCACGTATCCCTGATCCTCAAGAAAGGATTTCACAGGCGGGTAAAGATCAGTTTCGCGCGGGCTGTTCATACACGTTAGCTAGCAGCAATGCCCCCATCCTGAGAACCCCCTAGGCATCCGTAATGTTCAAGGTGGTGACAAGCGCACCACTGCCTACTATAAGGCGCGCAACTCAACACTCCCTTTGCAGGATACCGCATATGACAACGCTTGTTTTTGGACACAAATCCCCCGACACCGACAGCACCGGAAGCCCGATCATTTGGGCATGGTATCTGAACCAGGTCATGGGCGTAGATGCGGCACCAGCACTGCTGGGCGAACCCAACACCGAAGCGTTGTTCATGCTGGATCACTGGAAGTTGGACAAACCGCAGATCATTTCTGATGTTGAAGCAGACCAGCCCGTTGTAATCGTTGACACCAACAACCCTGCCGAGCTGCCCGCCAACATCAACAACGCTGATATCAAAGCTATCATCGACCACCACAAGCTGGTCGGCGGACTTGAGACCAAAGGCCCGATCCACATCGTTATGGAGCCGTTGGCCTGTACCGCCACGATCATGTACAAAATCATCGGCGACGACATGGCGCAGATGCCAACCAACATTAAAGGCGCGATGCTGACCTGCATTCTGTCCGACACACTGGAATTTCGCAGCCCGACAACAACGCAAGAAGACACCGCGATTGCACAAGCGCTGGCCAAAGATCTGAGCATCGATATCGCCGAGTATGCAGCAAAAATGTTCGCCGCGAAATCCGACGTCTCGTCGTTCTCAGAGGCTGAATTGCTGCGTATGGACAGCAAAGAATACGAAGTGGGCGGCAAGCAGTTCCGCGTTTCGGTTTTGGAAACCACGTCACCCGCCACCGTGCTGGACCGCAAAGACGCCCTGATGGCCGCAATGCCAGGTGTTGCAACCCAAGACGGGGCAGATCAGGTTCTGCTGTTCGTCGTCGATATCCTGAACGATGAAGCCACGATGTTGATCCCCAACGATCTAACAAAATCAGTGGCCGAGAAAAGCTTTGGCGCGACTGTCACCGGCGACACGGTTGTGCTGCCCGGCGTGATGAGCCGCAAAAAGCAGATCATTCCCAACCTAAAAGTCTAACTAAGCTATTCTTCCTAGAGCTTAGAACGCAAAAGGCCCCTTCACATCGAAGGGGCCTTTTGTCTAAAAAATGTCGTTCAGGCGCTGCGATCAAACCTTGAGAGG
>JAPKCR010000804.1 GCA_026421135.1 Sulfitobacter sp.
GACCCGCTTGGGTCGGCTTGTTATAATAGGGTGTGACAACCAGCACCGCATCGGCACCGACAGATTCCGCGTGCTTGGCCAGCCGGATGCTTTCAACCGTGTTGTTGGACCCCGCCCCTGCAACAACAGGGATGCGTCCGGCAGCAGCCTTAACGACCTCGGCCACAACAGTTTCATGTTCGGCGTGGGTCAGTGTGGGCGATTCACCGGTGGTGCCAACGGGGACCAACCCGTTCGATCCTTCGGTGATGTGCCATTCAACCAGTTTCTTGAGCGTGTCCAAGTCCAGCGCGCCGTTCGTGAACGGCGTGACGAGTGCAGGCAGAGAACCTTGTAACATATGCACGCTCCTTTTCTTGCGTTGCTGGGCGGGCGCCCGATTGCTGACTGGCGGCAACGTGAGTTGAAACCCATGTGCCTTACAGTATGTTGCAAGGCTGTAGCCTTTGACTGCTAGGAATTGCAAGAGATGACACGCGCCGCTCTGACGTTGATACTGATATTCACCCTTGCTTTTCCGGCGCTGGCTGAACGCCCGCGCCCGCTCGGTTGGGCGATGGACGCCGTGCGTGCGGGTAACTGGGACAACGCAAAACGTATCGCACAACGTGATGGCGCAGTGGCTCAAGACATCATCGAGTGGCATCGCCTGCGCGCCGGTTTGGGCACCTATGATGATGTCAAAGCATTCCTGAGCCGTCGCCCCGACTGGCCCGGAGAAAACTATTTACGCAGGAAATCCGAAGACGCCGTGATCGCTCTGGGCGATGCGGCGGTGTTAGAGTTTTTTGAAGGCAGACCCCCGCAGACGCCCATTGGGGTGCTTGCCTATGCTGCCGCCCTCAGAAACGCTGATCGTGTCGGCGAAGCCGATACGCGGCTCGTCCTTGCGTGGCGTACTATGCCGATGAACGCGGCTTCGCAGGCGATGTTTGTAGAAACTTACGGCTCTTTGCTCAAACCCCATCACGCTGCCCGACTGGATGAACTATTGTGGCGAGGCGAACATGCTGGGGCCCGGCAGATATTCGATCTGGTCGGCTCCGCAGACAAAGCCTTGGCCGAGACGCGGATTGCCCTGCAAAACCGCAAGGGCGATGTGAATGAAATGATCAATGCTCTGCCTGCCAGCACAGGCAAGGATGCCGGATTACAGAAAGACCGTTTTGAATGGCGCATACGTAAGGGGTTCGAGGACAGCGCAAAGGATCTGTTGCTGTCCCAATCTGTCAGCGCAGCCGCCCTAGGCCAGCCCGCGGCATGGGCAAACCGTCGTCGCGCGTTGGCCCGAGATGAAATGCGCAGCGGGGATCCGAAACGCGCGTACCAAATGGCATCGCAACATTTTCTTGAGGACGGATCGCATTTTGCCGATCTTGAGTGGCTGTCAGGCTATATTGCGTTGCGGTTCTTAAAGGACCCAAAACGGGCCCTGACCCATTTTAAGGCCCATGACGGTGCCGTCGAATCGCCAATCAGCCAAGGGCGTGCAGGCTATTGGCAGGGGCGGGCCTTACAGGCGATGGGCGACGCCGAAGGTGCTGCCAAGGCATATTCACAGGGGGCAAAGTTCCAGTCTTCGTTCTATGGTTTGCTGGCGGCTGAACGGGGCGGACTGCCCTTTGACCAAACTTTGGCCGGTGATAAGCCGAAACAGGATTGGCGGACATCGGCACTGGCTCAAGCGCCCCTGTTTCAGGCAGGGATGCT
>JAPKCR010000805.1 GCA_026421135.1 Sulfitobacter sp.
CCTACCATGAGGTGAGCCAAGGTGTGATTGCCGTGCCTCTTTGGGTGCCGCAAGCGCCCATGGCTTTCGGTGCCGTGCTGTTTGCGTTGGCCTTCGCCGAACGCACCCTGCGCCTGATCCTCGGCCTACCTGTTGAGATTGACAACACTGAAGAACAAGCGCGGGGGGAATGAACATGGATATCCTTTTACAATCCGCCACTCTTGTCGTCACACTGCTGGTCCTCTTGGGACTTGGCATCTGGGTTGGAGTCGCACTTCTGGCATCAGCCATAGTGATCTTTATGATTTTCACATCGACCCCTGTTGATGCCATTCTTGGCACCACAATGTGGGCCCATTCGGCAAGCTGGACATTAACCGCCTTGCCGCTGTTCATCTGGATGGGCGAGATACTCTACCGCACCCGCCTCGCCGAAGATTTGTTTTCCGGCCTCGCACCCTGGGTCGGTCGATTGCCCGGCGGGCTGGCCCACGTCAACGTCATTGGTTGCGGGATTTTTGCTGCGGTATCCGGATCCTCTGCGGCCACAACAGCCACAGTAGGTCGCATATCGCTGCCCGAGCTGAAATCGCGTGGCTATGCAGACCGTCTGGCCATTGGGTCCCTTGCGGGATCGGGCACGCTCGGCCTTTTGATCCCGCCGTCGATTGTGATGATTGTGTACGGCGTCGCGGCACAGGTGTCGATTAATCGCCTTTTCATCGCGGGTGTTGTTCCGGGATTAATGCTCATGGCGTTATTTTCGGGCTACATCGCCATCTGGTCAAAGATGAACCCCGATGGTGTGCCTGCCCCTGAAACGCAGATTTCCTTCGGTCAGCGCTTGGCGCGTTTGCGGATGTTGTTGCCAGTCGTCGGGTTGATCATCGGGGTCATCGGATCAATCTATGCTGGCGTTGCGACAGCAACCGAAGCAGCAGCTATTGGCGTAGCGGGTGCATTAGTCATAGCTGCCTTTGGGCGTTCGCTTACCAACCAAACATTTTTCGACTCACTACTGGGGGCAACCCGGACATCCGCGATGATCGGGCTCATCTTGCTGGGTGCGGCATTTCTAACCTCCGCGATGAGCTTTTCTGGCTTGCCAGGGCAACTGGCTGAAATCATCTCGTCCAGCGGGCTTGGCGCGCCGGGATTGATCGCAGTGCTGACTGTGTTTTTCGTGCTGCTTGGGTGTTTCCTTGACGGGATCTCAATCGTCGTACTAACGACTTCGGTTGTCATGCCTGCTGTACTGGCAGTTGGAATTGATCCGGTTTGGTTCGGTATCTACCTGATCATCGTGGTTGAAATGGCCCAGATCACGCCACCTCTCGGGTTCAACCTGTTCGTGATCCAGAAGCTGACAGGGAAATCCATTTTCGTGATCACCAAAATGGTTTTCCCATACTTTATGATCTTGGTGCTGGCCGTAGTCTTGCTGACTGCCTTCCCGGGCATTGCGACCTGGCTTGTGCAGCAAACCCTTTGAAGGATTAATTTTCATGGAAAATACGCCTCAATCTCTTCTCGAAGCGGCCCGTGCGCGCGCCACGACGCCGGATTTCACCTGCACGTTCCACGATCCGGTCAATGGCACGGGGCCGTTGTCCGGTTTGAACGTAGCGGTTAAGGATCTGTTCAATGTTCGCGGTTACGTCACCCGCGCAGGTTCCGTAGTCCGCAACGACATGCCGCTCGCTACAGAGGATGCCCAAGCCGTTGCT
>JAPKCR010000806.1 GCA_026421135.1 Sulfitobacter sp.
CCACCGGAAAACAGCACGGCTTGTAGAGGGGCTCAAACACGCAGGTTTTGATGTCCGCCCTGCCACGTTCTTTGATACGATCACGATTGACGTTGGCCCGCTTCAAGCTGCCGTTATGAAATCGGCTGTCGAAGAAGGTATTAACTTACGCAAAGTGGGCGCGACACAAGTTGGCATTACATTGGACGAACGGACCCGATCAGAGACTATCGAAGCTGTCTGGCGTGCCTTTGGTGTTGAGCGTGCGGACAAGGACTATACCCCGCATTACAATATGCCTGAAAAATTGATCCGTACTTCAGATTTTCTCACCCACCCTGTGTTCCATATGAACCGTTCCGAGACTGAGATGATGCGCTATATGCGTCGCCTTGCTGATCGTGATCTGGCCCTTGATCGGGCGATGATTCCTCTGGGGTCTTGTACTATGAAGCTGAATTCGGCTGCTGAAATGATGCCGGTGTCATGGGACGAGTTCTCGCTGCTTCACCCCTATATTCCGCGCGATCAGGCTGCTGGTTATATCGAAATGATTGATGACCTATCTGCCAAGCTTTGTAATGTGACAGGTTATGACGCAATTTCGATGCAGCCTAATTCTGGTGCGCAGGGCGAATATGCAGGGCTATTAAGCATCGCAGGTTATCACCGCGCCAACGGCCAAGGGCATCGCAATATCTGCCTTATCCCTATGTCAGCCCACGGTACCAATCCAGCCTCTGCCCAAATGGTAGGCTGGAAGGTTGTCCCTATCGAATCCGCAGCAAACGGTGACATCGATCTGGTGGACTTTCGGGCCAAAGCCGAACTGCACTCCGACAACCTTGCTGGCTGCATGATCACGTATCCATCCACCCATGGCGTTTTTGAAGAAACAGTGAACGAGGTCAGCCAAATTACCCATGACCACGGCGGCCAAGTCTATATCGATGGTGCCAATATGAATGCCATGGTCGGGCTGTCGCGGCCCGGTGATCTGGGCGGCGATGTCAGCCACCTAAATCTTCACAAAACCTTCTGCATTCCACATGGTGGTGGTGGCCCCGGCATGGGCCCCATTGGTGTCAAACAACACCTTGTTCCACACCTTCCAGGGGACCCAACATCCGGCGAAGGTGCCGTTTCAGCGGCTGCCTTCGGCTCCCCATCGTTGCTTCCAATCTCATGGGCATACTGTTTGATGATGGGTGGCGACGGACTGACACAAGCAACACGTGTCGCCATTCTGAACGCCAACTACATCGCCAAACGGCTTGAAGGGGCATTTGATGTGCTTTATAAGGGTCCATCGGGTCGGGTTGCGCATGAATGTATCATTGACACGCGCCCTTTTGCAGACAGCGCCAATGTGACAGTTGATGACATCGCCAAACGGCTTATTGATTGTGGGTTTCATGCGCCAACCATGAGTTGGCCTGTTTCTGGAACATTGATGGTCGAGCCAACTGAGTCTGAAAACAAGGCTGAACTTGATCGGTTCTGCGATGCGATGCTGGCCATCCGCGCTGAAATCGCGCAAATCGAAAATCAGGACATCGACCCAGAGAATAATCCGCTCAAGAACGCACCACATACGATGGAGGATTTGGTCAAAGACTGGGACCGTCCTTACACGCGAGAGGACGGGTGTTTCCCGCCGGGCGCATTCCGTGTCGACAAGTATTGGCCGCCGGTTAACCGTGTGGACAACGTTTGGGGGGAT
>JAPKCR010000175.1 GCA_026421135.1 Sulfitobacter sp.
TGCTTTCGAGCAGCGCACGCAACACAGCTGGGTTTAGCGGGAAAAGCTGGTTAGTTGGCGGCGCGGTTCGGGAACAAGGGGTTTCTTTCATCCCTTGATTTGATGCCTTAAACACAGATGTGTCCCTTTAAATGCTACAACTGCTTTGGCTGGCGGGCCTTGAATTAACCAATCTGCGAAAAAAACAGGCGCAATTCCAAAAGAAAAAAGCAGATTTTGGGATTCCCGCGTGCTATTGAAAATGAAAATAAAAACGAGACGAGCATGAGCAGTAGCCCCAAAATCGAAGATTCCCTTCGGGAAGCAATCATTTCGCAGCCTGATGTTATACTTGACGACAATGATGTGATGCAGGCACTGATCGCTGCCAATGAACGCGCGATGGGTGGTAACATCGTCGATCTGCGCGGGATCGCGATGGACCGCCTGGAAACGCGGCTGGACCGATTAGAAGACACCCATCGCAATGTCATCGCCGCAGCCTATGAAAATTTGGCTGGAACCAACCAAATTCACCGTGCAATCCTGCGGATGCTTGACCCTGTCGAGTTCGAGACCTTTTTGCGCGATTTGGCTGGCGAAGTAGCCGATATTCTGCGGGTCGACGCAGTCCGTTTGGTTTTGGAATCTGTTCAGAACGACAACGATCCGGCTGTAAAACGGCTTGGCGATGTGCTGAACGTGGCTGAACCCGGCTTTATCGATGACTATTTAACGTCCGGGCGTGGCGGCAATGTTCGCCAGGTGACCCTGCGCGGCGTCCAGGACGGTCCACAGAGTGTTTATGGTGATAATGCCGATTGGATCCGATCCGAGGCCTGCCTAAAACTGAACTTTGGTGATGGCCGCCTGCCCGGCCTGCTTATTCTGGGATCAGAAGACCCGCATATGTTCGGACCTCAACAAGGCACAGACCTGTTGGGCTTTTTCACCGGCGTGTTCGAGCGGGCCATGCGCCGCTGGTTGTCTTGAGCACAGGTGCAAATGCACTCCTCGTCAGCCCCGCGGCGCGGGATGCCCTGCAAACTTGGCTTGACCATCAACGCGCATTAAAAGGTGCAGCCGAAAACACGATCACGGCCTATCAAGGCGACGTGATCGATTTTCTGGCATTTATGACTTTACACAAAGGGGACAGCCAAGGCTTGGGCGCACTGGCCAAGCTGACCATCTCGGATATGCGCAGTTGGATGGCCAAAACACGGGGGCCGGATGTCGGCCCTCGGTCTTTGGCGCGTAAGCTTTCATCGGTCAAAGCGTTCTATCGTTGGCTGGCCGAACGTGAAGGCTTTGAACCCACTGCGGTACTGTCGACGCGTTCCCCAAAGTTTTCGAAAAAATTGCCGCGTCCATTGGCCATTGATGCTGCGAAGGCCATGATCGATTGCGTTGAATTGCAATCGCGCCACGCATGGGTGGCTGCGCGAGATGTGGCTGTGCTCACCCTGCTTTGGGGTTGTGGACTGCGCATCTCTGAGGCGCTTGGCCTAAAAGGCGCAGACGCCCCTTTGCCAGATGTTTTGCGTATTGTCGGCAAAGGCGGAAAGGAGCGCGTTGTTCCTGTATTGCCTGCGGCTCAAGACGCCGTCGACGCGTATCTGCGCGCCTGTCCCTTCCCACAAGAACGCGATGCCCCCCTTTTCAAAGCGGTGCGCGGTGGTCCGTTGGCAGCACGTGCGATTTCCCAGGTAATGATGGATGCCCGGATGCAATTGGGATTACCCGCAACAGCGACCCCCCATGCCATGCGCCATAGCTTTGCAACGCATCTGCTGGACGCAGGTGGCGATCTGCGTGCAATTCAAGAGCTGTTGGGCCATGCATCGCTTTCAACCACCCAAGCCTATACAGCGGTTGATACGGCGCGTTTGATGGAAGTCTACAACAGCGCCCATCCCAAAGCCGCTAAGTAGCCCGCGTTCTTTCAGCCGACGCCAAAATATTCAGAAAAACAGTACCGCAAATTCAAAAAATTTCGGCGCGTTCCTAGCGGTCAAGCTGCAGGACAAAATCTTGTGCAGCCTTTGTAGGATCTTCCATACCCTTCGCGACACGGTCACCCAAAGCTTTCAGCGCAGCTTTGGCCTTTGGGGCTTCTAACTGGGCCAACAGTTCATGTTTCACCGATTGTTCAAACCAATACCGTGCTTGGGACGCGCGGGTCCGCTCCCAGAAACTGTTCGCCCGCCGCCAGTCAATCAGCGTCTGGACCTCGTCCCATGCCTCGGACAACCCGTCTTCCTGCAGTGCAGACACCGTCATTGCTTTGGGAAACCCATCGGGGTCTTGGGGACGCTTGCGCAGCAACCGCAACGCCCCTGAGTAGTCCGCACATGTCCGCGAGGCCGCCGCCTTTAGATCACCATCAGCCTTGTTGACCACGATGATATCCGCCATTTCCATGATGCCGCGTTTGACTCCCTGCAGCTCATCGCCCCCAGCGGGGGCCAAAAGCAGCAAAAACAGATCAGACATTTCGGCCACAACAGTTTCAGACTGGCCGACACCAACCGTTTCGATCAACACCACATCAAACCCTGCCGCTTCACACAGGCTGACAGCCTCGCGGGTGCGGCGTGCGACGCCACCCAAATGCGTCTGACTGGGCGACGGGCGAATAAACGCGGCCTTTTCACGTGATAGCAAATCCATGCGGGTTTTGTCCCCTAAAATAGATCCGCCCGAACGCGACGAGGACGGATCTATTGCAAGCACGGCCACCCTCAGGCCGCGCCCGACTAACATCATTCCAAGGCTTTCGATGAAAGTCGATTTGCCGACCCCCGGTGTGCCCGACAAACCGATCCTCATCGCTTCGCGATCTTTCGGCAGCGCTGCCAAAAGGGCTGTGGCCTGTGCGCGATGATCCTCGCGCGAGGATTCGACCAGCGTTATCCCCCGTGCCAACGCCCTGCGTTCGCCTGCAACGATCCCCTTGGCCAATTCATCAATATTCATGCGCCGCCCCTCTATCTTGGCCTGCATCATTCAAGCGATGCGGCCCAAATGTCCAGACCAACGGAAGGGTTGGCGGCGCACCCCATTTGTCCCATAACCTGACGCATGGCCTATGACCTCCCAATTGATGATGTGATGCCGCAGGTGATTGACGCCCTGCGCGCGTCAGGCCGTGTCGTTTTGCAAGCCCCGCCGGGTGCCGGTAAAACCACGCGCGTGCCGTTGGCGATGCTGGATGCAGGCCTGACCAAGGGCAAGATTATCATGCTGGAACCGCGCCGCCTTGCCGCGCGGGCTGCTGCTGAACGGATGTCTGCGACCTTGAGGCAGGATGTCGGCCACATCGTCGGATTTCGCGTGCGTGGGGCATCAGCCATCAGTGTGCATACGCGTATTGAGGTGGTCACCGAAGGCATTCTGACCCGCATGTTGCAGCAGGACCCAGATCTGCCCGGTGTCGGCGCTGTGATTTTCGATGAATTCCACGAAAGGTCATTGAATGCCGATCTAGGTCTGGCACTGTGTCTTGAGGTTGCCAGTGCATTGCGTGACGATCTGTTGCTCGTGGCCATGTCTGCAACGTTGGACGCGGCCCCTGTTGCGGCCTTGATGCAGGCCCCGATTGTGACGTCGCAGGGGCGCAGTTTTCCTGTGATATCACAATGGTTGGAACGGCCAATTGGCAAACAAAGGTTTGAACAGGCCGTTGCCGATCTGGTGATCCACGCTTTGGACGCATCTCCGGGGTCGGCACTGGTTTTCCTGCCCGGCGAGGGCGAAATCCGCCGGGTCGAGGCCGCCTTGAAGGACCGGATATCGCAGGACTGCACCTTGGCCCCCCTGTTCGGTGCGATGGAATTCAAAGCGCAGCGGGCTGCCATTGCGCCGGCTGAAACGGGACGAAAGATCGTTCTAGCGACCTCGATCGCCGAAACTTCCCTGACCATCGAAGGTATCCAGATCGTCGTTGATGGAGGAAAAGCGCGGCGTGCCCGGTTTGATCCAGCATCGGGGATGTCACGGCTGGTAACCGATCGGGTGACACGTGCAGAGGCGACCCAAAGGGCGGGCCGCGCAGGCCGCACAAGCGAAGGGACTGCCTATAAGCTTTGGACTCGGGGCGAGGAAGGCGCATTGGCAGCTTTCCCGCCCGCCGAGATTGAGGTCGGCGATCTGTCGTCCTTTGCGCTTGAGCTGGCCATTTGGGGGGCGCAGGCGGCCGAGCTGTCCTTTGTCACACCACCCCACGAGGGCCGTCTGGCTGAAGCTCAAGCGGTGTTGCAGATGCTGGGCGCACTGGATGGTAATGCACGCGTCACCGAACACGGTCGTGCATTGGCAAAGCTGCCTTTGCATCCCAGACTAGCGCATATGGTTGCCAAGGGCGGGCGTGACGGCCCGACACTGGCCGCAATTCTAGCCGAACGAGATCCGCTACGCGGTGCACCCGTTGACCTGTCGCTGCGCATGGATGCGGTCGCAGGAAAACGTACATTGGGAGAGGTTAACCACGCGACCCTCGCCCGCATCCGTCAAGAGGCCAAGCGCCTTGGCCGGGGGCAAATAGCCGATGGGCCGAATACATTGGGCGTTCTTGCAGCGCTGGCCTATCCGGACCGCGTTGCGCTAAGGCGCAAGGGCGACAGCCCGCGTTTTGTAATGTCGGGCGGCAAGGGTGCCGTTATGCCCGACGGGGATCCGATGGCCAGCGAGCGACTGCTGGTCGCGACCGATCTGGACGGCGACCCGCGCGAGGCGCGTATCCGTCAGGCCGTGCGCCTATCCGACGCGGAATTACGTGCAACATTTCCCGAACAGATAGGCTGGCATGACGTTTGCGTCTGGTCGCGTCGCGAGGGACGCGTTCTGACGCGGCAACAGGAACGCTTTGGTGCGTTGGTGTTGGATGATCGCGTGTGGTCTGATGCTAGCCGCGATGAAATCGCACTGGCGATGTTGGACGGTGTGCGGCAGTTGGGGTTGATGCCCGGTAAGGCCGCGAAACTGTTCCTTGCGCGTGCACGGCTAATGGGCAGCGATTTCCCCGATTTCTCAGACGAACTTCTGATGGACACGTTGGACGACTGGCTGCTGCCACATCTTGTTAACACCCGCAGCACAGCGGATTGGAAAAGTTTCGATCTGCATCCTGCACTGCTGGCGCGGCTGTCGTGGGAAGAACAACAGTTGTTGGACAAGGTCGCACCAGCCCATTTCACCACCCCATTAGGGCGCAAACTTGCAATTGACTACGATGGGGCGCAGCCGCAAATTTCCTTGCGCCTGCAAGAGGTGTTTGGTGTCACTCGCCATCCAATGATTGCGGGGCAACCATTGCAGATTACACTGCTATCCCCTGCCCAGCGCCCGGTTCAGGTGACCACAGACTTGCCAGGGTTCTGGACAGGGTCATACGCAGACGTCCGCAAAGACATGCGCGCCCGCTATCCGCGTCACCCTTGGCCCGATGACCCGACACAAGCCGACCCTACACTCAGGGCGAAACCGCGCGGGACCTAGCATCGCGCTGCCCGAACGTATGTTCCGCAAGGACTAGCAGACCGCCCGCGATGGCCCAGTTCTTGACAAAGATCGACATCTGCCACAGATCATTCGGGATGAAATGAAAGATGCTCGTGATCATGCAATAGGCTGCCAATGCTAAACTGAGTGGGCCCAACCATAAGCCCCAGATTAACCAGATCGCGGCAAATCCGTTGAATAGCATCGCGGGCCATATCAAGAACGCGGGCAACCCCCGCGCTTCAAGCAAGGTTTGGGCTGCTTCCGGTACCTGCAGCTTTTGGATACAACCTGCCGCAGAAAAGGCCGCCAGCAGCAGGCGGTCCATAATCAGAATGGCTGATATCAACCGTTCATTTATCCAGCGGCAGGTTTGTAA
>JAPKCR010000176.1 GCA_026421135.1 Sulfitobacter sp.
TTGGCTTTAGGCGCTGATTTGACGATGGCATATGCATCTGATCGACGGTGTTAAGTGGAACATTCACTAGGCGATTTATCCTTTCAACCGAGAGAAACTAGACAGTGTCTGTGCTGGTTTTAGGGTGCCCATGAGGTGCACCGGATCCTTGGTATAGTTATGGACCGCCCATATCAAAGTGGGGAGTCCGACCGCCAAAACCACAGCCGTTGCAACCGTCATTTTGCGCCTCCGCAAGAGTTCGACGCTCGTCGGTTGATATGGAAGGGTCGCAAATGGGACGATGCCCAAGGCGTTGCTGATGTCAGTTGCCCGACGAATACGTTTGCCAAAGTGCTCTTTGAGGGAAATGAAGATTAACCCGCAAAACAGCCCTATGGCAAATCCCGCCGCAAGTGCCCTGGATCGGCTTGGCCCCTGGGGGGAAAGGGGCGGAACTGCCTTCTCAAAGAGGGTGATGTGTTGCCCCTGTTGCAGTGTTTCGATCATCTTCCCGGTTTCGGCGCGCACCTTGTTGGAAATGGCCTGATCATGTTGCAAACGCGTGTTGGCCTGCGCACGTTCAAGATTGCCAAGGGTGATTGCGTGCGAATTGGTTGCCTCGATCGAAGTTGTAAGCGCGGTTAATGACGCTAAAATCTGTTTTTTGCGGTCAGCAAGATCGACAAGGTCCCCGTTAATCTCGGCACGCTCTATTTGATAGCTGGTAATTTTTTTCGGGATATTCGCGTGTACCAGATGGTTTTGTTCGTCGCTCCCAAGCCGTTCACGAAGACCTTTTACCTGCAACGACAGCATTTTTACACGCGGGTTGTCTGCAGAAAATAGTGTGGACTGGGTCGCCAGATCTTCTTCGAGGCGGGCCAATTGGATTTCTTCGCTTGATTGGAGGTTTTCTGGATCGACGGCATTGGTTGCAATTAGAAATTGCTGACGTCGTTCTGCTTTTGCTCGAATTTCCTGCAGGTTTCCGATTTGTCGTTCGACCTGCAACAACCGCTCTTGGCCCGTGGTATGTTGGGTCCTCCGGAACGCCAGACTGTCCGGAAGGCTGTCCGAATTCCGCTGCCTGAAGGCTAGTATTTCAGCATCCTGCGCCGCCAATTCTGCTTCAAGTCGGATGACCTCTTGCGTAAAGAATTCCACCGTTTTCCGAGCGGTTTTGGTTCGTGTAGCAACGTCTTCTTGTAACAACATGGCGGCAATTTCATTGGCCACATCCGCCGAAAGCTCAGAATTAGGGGCCTTAAAACTGATGCTGACAATTGGGGCGGCGTCACGGCTAGGGGCATGGGTCATGCTGATCCTAGACCGAAGATCACTGATTACATCATGTGTCGTAAGATCATCAAAATCTTCGTTTCCATAGATCTTTTTACGCTCCGCCAAGTGTAAAAGACTGTCGCGGGAAAGGATCCGCTGCAGTGTCAGTTCCAACTGCGCAAGCGCCTGCAATCGCACGGTGGTCGGCACCAGTTCACCCGAAATCTGCTCAGGTTCCACTAGAATCCGCGTGGTTGCCACATAGACAGGCGCGCGCAGGGCCGTGAATGCTACTGCGCATGCAATGCCTGACAATGCGAACACTGCAAGCCAGTGTGTTTTTCGCAAAGTCCTCGAAATGTAGAATGGGATATCCACTTTTCAGTCAGCGTTAGTGTTGGCAGGCGGGCAGGGAAATATTTGTATTAACCTTCTTTGGGCCATGTAGGATTTCTCTTTCTTCGGAGTAAATAATGGAGCGGCGGTGAGCCAACCGTCCGCTATTTGGGCCTCATAAAGTTAAATGGTGGTTAATGACTAAGCGTATTCTGGAATCTGCGGCGAAGTTTCGGACCGGCAAATTATTTCTTGGGGAAACGACCATCTTCGCATTCAGTTTTAACGGTCTGGTAACCCTCATAGGCCTAGCAGTTTAGTACTGATTAACCAGAATAAGGTGACCGCGCCTTGTATCGATACTGGTTTGATAATGCCAAATTGAGGTCTGTCGCCAAATGATTTTTCATGACTTTGACACTGTTTCATCATCCCTCGATGTGACGCGCGCGATTCCACTAAGACCCTGTAAATCAATAGACTTTGGTGAAGAATCCGGCACCCCCGACCTTTACCGGAATGGCGGAAAGCGGCTGTTTGATTTGTTGATTTGCCTTGTTATTGCGCCGCTCATTATCCCTCTGACGACTTTGTGTGCCGCGTTGATCGCTTTAACTGGGACTAAGCCGTTCTATTCCCAATACAGGATAGGGCTGAATGGGCGGGTTTTCAGGATGTGGAAGTTGCGGTCGATGGTTGACGATGGGGATAAAGTCCTTGCCAGACATCTTGAGCGTGATCCGGTTGCGCGGCTGGAATGGCAGTGCCTTCAAAAGTTAAAGCATGATCCGCGGGTTACCAGCTTGGGTGCTTTTCTGCGTCGGACATCTTTGGATGAATTGCCGCAGATCTGGAACGTAATAAGGGGCGAGATGAGCCTTGTCGGACCGCGGCCCATGATGATCTCCCAAGAACCGCTTTATACTGGGCAAGACTACTACAATTTGCTTCCCGGAATCAGCGGAAATTGGCAGGTGTCATCCCGAAATCTATCGGATTTTTCTGAGCGCGCGGGGTTCGATACGGCCTATTCCGCGAAACTTTCTTTACGGGGCGATCTTTGGATCTTGGTCAAGACCGTCAGCGTGGTTCTAAGGGCCAATGGTCACTAGGATGGGTCAATGTGCGAAGTTTGCATCGGATGTCGAAAACGCCGAACTGACCGTAATCATCATCAGCTACAACACCGCGCAATTGACGTTGAAGGCGATCGAAACCCTATATGCCAACACCTTTGAGACAAAGTTCAACTGTGTGGTGTTTGATAACGCATCAAAGGATAATTCGGTGGCTATCATCCGCGCGGCATATCCCCGGGTTCATGTCATCGCTTCAGAGGAGAATATTGGCTTCGCACGCGCGAACAATTTGGTCGCGAGAGAATGTAAAACGCCGTATCTTTTGCTGTTGAACCCAGACACAGAAACCCAATCGGGTGCAATTGACGCACTGATGGCGTTTGCCAAATTCAATCCGCACGCAGGTATATGGGGTGGGCGAACCATCTTTGCCGACGGGACTTTGAATATTGGGTCTTGTTGGGCTGATCCAACGGTAAGAAGCCGTTTATTTCGGGCTTCGGGGCTAACAACGTTGCTGCCACGTTCACAGTTTATTAGCCCAGAAACATACGGGGGCTGGCAGAGGGATAGCATCCGGGATGTTGATATTGTTGTTGGATGTTTTCTGTTGGTTGGACGTCCGCTATGGCAACAGCTAGGGGGATTTCGAGCAAAATATTACATGTACGGAGAGGACGCCGACCTGTGTTTGCGCGCGCGCAAGCTTGGCTTTCAGCCAGCAATTACACCTAAGGCTACTATCATCCACCATGTCGGGGCATCGACATCACGGAGCGAGGAAAAAGCTATTTTGGTCATGAAATCGCGCGCTTCGCTGATCCGTGATCATTGGCCACGGTGGAAAATCGGAACCGGAATTTTCCTGATGTGGGTTTGGGCTGCACTGCGCTTTTTGGTTACCCGCCCCTTGGGGCTGTCGCGGCATACGAGGCTCCAGAATAGTGCAAAGCGGTGGCACGCGATTTGGACGCGGCGTGCGGAATGGCTGCCGGGTTACGCATAGGCCTGTATCCAGCGCTTGGCGACGACGGTCGGTGACCACTTATCGACATCATGCAACTGTGTCGCAGACATGTTTCCTAGGTAGGATGAGGTGACCGAGAATGTCGAATGACGTGAATAAATTAAATGATCGCATCGGGACAACAGCCACATATCAATCAAGGCATTTTCTGCCTCATGCAACTTTTCGATGTCGGAAGCGGGCCAATGCAGCCTGCTACCATCAGTCGGGAGGTACTTGTTGATATGGTAAACATTGTCGAATTCCGCCGCAATTTGCGTTTGGACATCGGCGTTGTCAGTTGCAAGAAAAACCGAAGCGCTTGGCGTTCTAGTTAGCCTTTTGCTAAGCGCCTTTTTGATCGGATCAAGCGGTATTTTGCGATCAGTATAACGGATATGAACGCCGATACTCGGCCGGTTCAGTTGGGTGGCTGTGGCACCGACCTGCTGAAGAACTCGATCATTAGGAGTGAAAAACCGATCAAGATATTCGGCAATCAGCCCGCTTTCAGAGTGGTGCGCAAAGCGCGGATCGCGTGCCAAATGCTGTGAAATTCGATTGAACTTTGGCAGGTACGACCAGTAAACGGCGATATCCTCGTCTGAATCAAGAACCTTAAGGTCAACGCAAAACCTGCGATATCCGGTTGGGCTAGAATGGCTTTTAGGCGCAAATTTTTCAATCATCTCTTGGGGTGTCAGGCCCAGATTTCCGGACCAGATCGCGGGCGTGACTGACGCTGCTAAACCGTCGAAGGCATCGCATTTTTGGGTAATCGGCGTATTGAACAACAGCGGATAGGCATTCGTCCCGATCGGGGCATAGCTGCCGTCGCGCCAATCGATAACGGGTGTGCGCCCGGTCAAATCTGCAAAAGCAAGACCACAAACAGCCGAGAGGATACGATTGCCCAACCCGCCTTTGCCTTTGATTAACAGAATGCGTTTTGTCATTCCCTGCCTTTTCCTTTGTCCGATGTAAAAATCACGCTCCGGTCAGCATCATGGTTAACCGTTTACATTTCTTTAACTCTTGAGCGTTCAAGTTAAAGCGCAGGAACATTGAGCTGTGAAAGGAAAGAAATGCGCCGTAGCTTTGCACGAAAACTGTGGCTTAACCGACTGCCGGCCCTTGTAGGTTTTGCGATGTTGCTAGGAACACATTACGCAGCCGCGCAGTCCTATCATATCAGGGCAGGGGATATTTTGCGGATCGAGGTGCTGGAGGATCCCGAGCTCAACCGATCAGTTCTGGTCACGCCCGATGGTAGAATATCTGTGCCTATGGCCGGAACTATGCGGGCTTCGGGGCAGCCGATAGAAGCTGTTCAACGCGGACTAGCCGGGCGGTTAGCGGCGAGTTTCGCCAATCCGCCGAATGTTTTTGTATCAGTTGAACGACTGGCCGATCGGCGCCCCGATCTGCAGCAGCGAATTGGTCCCAAACTGATTTCAGTCTTCGTTATGGGCGAAGCGAACAAGCCAGGTATGCTGGAAATACCACCCAACACGAATGTTTTGCAGGCTTTTGCAATGATGGGTGGATTTACGAAGTTTGCAGCAATCAAACGCATCCAATTGCGCAGGGGTGAGCAGATCGTACCGTTGAATTATCAGCAAATCGAAGCCGGTTCAGCAGCGGCCCGAATGAAATTTCAGGATGGTGACGTGGTCGTCGTGCCGCAAAGACGCTTGTTTGAATGAAGCCCGCCCCGTGATCGATCGCAAAGGTTGGGGTGTTGCGGCGGTGATCGTACTGATGCTGGGATGCAGCGCGGCACATAGCGGAGGGTCAGGGGCAATTGCATTGGGTTTCGAAGTTGAAACCTTGGTTGATGTGCAATCCAACCCAACCTCGGACAAGGCAAACCCGCAGCGTTTGGAGCAGGCAAGCACCGCATTGAGTTTCGGGGTACTTACTCAAACACGCAGCCAACAACTATCGTTGGCCGGAGGGATATCCCTGCGCGAAGCGGATGGCCCCGGTGGGGCGGTTGTCGCTAGCGGCGTGGTTGATCCGTTTATGGCGGTCAAGTATTTCCGGCAAACAAGGGCTGCGTCTTTTCGGTTTGATGCACAGTTTGAGGAAGTCGATTTATCGCAAACAGAACCCATTGATGTTGGCGCGTTATTTGTGATCGGCACTGCGAAACGCCGCCATTTGGGCGCTGA
>JAPKCR010000807.1 GCA_026421135.1 Sulfitobacter sp.
CATCCGGCCCCAAGGGGAATTCAGTGCCCGTTGGCTCATCCACAGCAGAAGCAACAACACCGCTGCGAACAGTACGATGTACAAGAATTTAACCCAAAGCGTTGACCCTTCGACCGGATCAAAGCCAAATCCGGCAGCGCGTTCAACAAAGCCCGGATTATTTTGCAGGTCGATCTCATAGGGAACGGGACGCGGAATGCCGATCACGTTCTTGACGCCGCGCGATAGCCAGTCTTCGTTCTTGAGGATCGCGATAATGATCTCGGCGATACCAAGTGTCGCAATAGCCAGATAATCCGACCGCAGACCAAGCGCCGTCTTACCGATCACCCATGCAGCGCCGGCGGCAAACAGACCGCCAACAGGCCAGGCAAGGATCACCGGAAGGCCAAGCCCGCCAAGGTATCCGGTCTGCGCAGGGTTGATGTTTTCGACCGCTGCGACTGCGGGATCAAACACCGCGCGGAACAGAAAGAACCCACCGATCAAGACCACAAGCACAACAACCGTGCGCTGCCAGCCTTTTGCCATGCGTTTCATCACCTGAACCGCCGCAATGACCGTTGCAGCGCCAAGAAGCAGCGCACCCACGATGCCCCAGCCACCTGCAGACCAAGCGCCTTCGGTTGCGGGCATGCCGATCAGAACCGCTGCCAAGCCACCCAAGGCGACAAAGCCCATGATGCCGACGTTAAACAGCCCCGCAAAGCCCCATTGCAGGTTTACGCCCAATGCCATGATGCTGGAAATCAGCCCCATGGAAATGATCAGCAGTGCCGAATTCCAGCTTTGTGCAAAACCGGTATAAACAATCAGGGCTGAAATGATCGCAAACAGTGCAGTGTTTCTAAGTGTCTCGTTCATGCCGATTGCCCCTTGAACAGACCTGTGGGTTTGAACAGCAACACGATCAACAAGATCACAAAGCTGACGGCGAATTTATAGTCGGTGGACAAAAGCTGGACCAAACTATCCGGACCCATACTTTCCGGCAGCATATGCCCCAGCACCTTTTTCCATGCATAGGTGATCGTCACTTCGGAAAAGGCGATGACAAAACCGCCAGCGATGGCCCCGACTGGGTTTCCAAGGCCGCCCACAATGGCGGAGGCAAAGATTGGCAACAAAAGCTGGAAATAAGTGAAAGGCTTGAAAGACTTATCAAGCCCATACAACACGCCCGCCGTGGTCGCCAGACACGCCACGATGATCCATGTGATCATCACCACACGCTCGGGGTTAATACCGGACAGCAATGCCAGATCTTCGTTATCTGAATAGGCGCGCATGGATTTACCTGACCGTGTCTTGTTCAAGAACCAGAACAAAATGGCGACCACAATGATGGCTGTAATCACTGTCAGTCCCTGGGTGGTTTTAATGGCCAGCCCTTCTTCCAGTCCGGTCATTTTTTTGAAGGTGCGTGCCGAGATGATGAAGCGCTCGCCATCGAGGAAATTCTTGTCATCAGACCCGATAATAAACCGCGTAATACCGTTATAAATAAAGGTCACGCCAAGCGACACGATCACGAAAATCACCGGCTTGGCTTTCTTCTCGCGGTAAAAGCGATAAACAACGCGGTCAGTGCCCAAGAGCAAGCCGATGGTCAGCAAGATTGCAAAGGGCAGAGCCAAGAGCGCCGTGGGCAGCACCCAAAGATGCAGACCGATGGCCTGAAACCCCCAAGTGATCAGAA
>JAPKCR010000177.1 GCA_026421135.1 Sulfitobacter sp.
GGACATACGGCAACATCGCCGACATGCGCGGCCAGATGAAGCCACTGGGCCTGTCCATTGACTGGTCCCGTGAATTCGCCACCTGTGATCCGGAATACTATGGCCAGCAGCAAGCGCTGTTCCTCGATTTCCTTGCGGAAGGACTGGTTTACCGAAAGAACGCCGTGGTGAATTGGGATCCGGTCGATATGACCGTTCTGGCCAATGAACAGGTCGAGGGTGGTCGCGGCTGGCGGTCAGGCGCGCTGGTTGAACGGCGCGAACTGACGCAATGGTTCTTCAAGATTTCCGACCACTCCGAAGAATTGCTGAACGCGCTCGACACCCTTGATAACTGGCCCGCCAAGGTCAAACTGATGCAGGCGAACTGGATCGGCAAATCACGCGGCCTGCAATTCGCGTTTTCAACCATCGACGCACCAGACGGGTTTGACCGGATCGAAGTGTACACGACACGTCCCGATACATTGCTGGGTGCCAGCTTTGTCGGAATTTCGCCCGATCACCCGTTGGCCAAGACCCTTGAGAAGAACAACCCCGACGTTGCCGCGTTCTGCGCGGAATGCCGCAAGGGTGGCACGACCGAAGAAGCCATCGAAACCGCTGAAAAGCTGGGAATGGATACAGGACTGCGCGTTCGTCATCCGTTTGATACGTCGTGGGAACTGCCCGTCTATATCGCCAATTTCATTCTGATGGATTACGGCACTGGTGCAATCTTTGGCTGCCCCGCCCACGACCAGCGCGATTTTGAATTTGCGACGAAATACGGCTTGCCGATCACGTCGACCTTCCTGCCCGACGAGGACGCCGATCCGAAAGTCACCGAAGCCTACGTTCCGGCCAAGTCCGAACGGGTCTATTACAACGGCGGCTTTGCAGGTGAGAAATGGCAGACCGGAGAAGAAGCAATTGCCGCAGCGATTGAGGCTTGCGAGGCACAAGGTGTCGGTCAGGGTGTGACCAAATATCGCCTGCGCGATTGGGGTTTGTCCCGTCAACGCTATTGGGGCTGCCCGATTCCCGTGGTGCATTGCGACGATTGCGGCGTCGTTCCCGAAAAGAAAGAGAACCTGCCCATCGAGCTGCCCTATGATGTCAGCTTTGATGTGCCAGGCAATCCTTTGGACCGCCACCCGACATGGCGCGACTGCGCGTGCCCGGCCTGCGGTGCGCCCGCAAAGCGTGAAACCGACACAATGGATACGTTTGTTGATTCGTCGTGGTATTTCGCCCGCTTTACTGCACCGCATGCCGATACTCCGACTGTCATGGAAGATGCAGAATATTGGATGAACGTCGATCAGTATATCGGTGGCATCGAGCACGCGATCCTTCACCTTCTGTATTCGCGGTTCTTTGCCCGCGCGATGCAAATTACCGGTCACCTGCCAGAAAAAGCCATCGAACCTTTTGATGCGTTGTTCACCCAAGGCATGGTGACCCACGAGATCTACCAGACCAAAGGCGAAAATGACCGTCCAGTTTATCACCTGCCCGAGGACGTCGTTGACGGTAAGCTCGCTGATGGTACGCCAGTCGAGATCATCCCGTCAGCGAAAATGTCAAAGTCGAAAAAGAACGTAGTCGATCCGCTGGGGATCATTGCAAGCTATGGCGCAGATACGGCGCGCTGGTTTGTGTTGTCCGATTCGCCCCCCGAACGGGATGTGGAATGGACAGCCTCGGGGGCCGAAGCCGCATATAAATACCTTGGCCGTGTTTGGACTATCTCGAACCGGATTGCAGAAATGGCGCAAGACGCTAGTGGTGAAGGTGACGACGACCTGCTGCGCGCCATGCACAAAACCATTCATGATGTGACAATGGGCGTTGAATCGTTTGGCTTTAACGCAGCCATTGCCAAGCTGTATGCCTTTACCGCGACACTGCACAAAACCAAAGCCGGACATGCTGCACAGCGCGAGGCCATCATGACCCTTGCACAGCTTATGGCCCCGATGACCCCGCACCTGTCCGAAGAAATCTGGACGGCACAAGGCGGCGCCGGCCTTATCACCACAGCGACTTGGCCCAAGGCGTCAGAGGCAATGCTGGTCGATGACACTGTTACGTTGCCGATCCAGATCAACGGCAAACGGCGCGCCGAAATTCAGGTGCCCGCCGATATGTCGAAAGAAGAGGTTGAAAAGATCGCGCTCAGCCACGAAGCTGTCATTCGCACCCTTGATGGTGCCACGCCTAAAAAGGTGATCGTAGTGCCCGGACGGATCGTCAATGTTGTTGCCTAACCGCCGCCTTTTGCTTGCACTGCCCTTGCTGGCGCTAGCCGCTTGCGGGTTTCAACCCGTCTATGGCCCCGGCGGCACGGGCACAGCGCTAAGAAACAGTGTGGCGGTGGATGCGCCTAGCGACGCGTTCAGCTATACGCTGGTCCGCGAGATTGAAACGCGGTTGGGCCGTCCAACGGCCGCCAAATATGCATTGGCACTGACCGTGACCACCAACCAGGAAGGCCTTGCGATTGACACGGCTGACAACACCACGCGGTATAATCTGATTGGCAAAGCCGACTTTGCACTGCGTGACATCGGTACGGGCCAAATCGTTTCATCCGGCAACGTCGAAAACTTTACTGGCTATTCAGCAACCGGATCTACCGTTGCAACCCTTGCCGCTGAACGCGCTGCCCAAGTGCGCCTAATGACAATGCTGGCAGACCAGATTGTAACGCGCCTTTATGCGGCTGATCTGACCCCATGAAACTGCCGCCGCGCGACGCAACTGCCTATTTCAGAAAGCCCGACCCGAATAAGACAGGGCTGCTGATCTATGGAAGCGATGCGATGCGCGTCGCCCTGAAGCGGCAGGAATTTCTAAAGGCACTACTGGGCCCCAACGCCGAAGAAGAGATGCGCCTGACCCGAATTCAGGCCACTGACCTGCGTCGCGATCCACCGATGCTGCTGGATGCGTTAAAAGCGGTTGGTTTCTTTCCCGGCCCCCGCGCTGCCTTTGTCGAAGATGCCAACGACAATATCGCAAAGATACTGATCGACGCGCTTGCCGATTGGCAACCTGGCGATGCGCAGATTGTGGTGACCGCCGGCGATCTCAAGAAAACGTCAAAGGTGCTTAAGGTATTTGAGGCCCATAAAACCGCCTTTGCTACGCCAATTTATGACAACCCACCCGATCGGGCCGAGATTGAGCGCATATTGTCCGAGGCACAGCTAAACCCCGAACCGGACGCCATGGGTTCGCTCAGCGAACTTGCCCGCGTGCTGGACCCGGGCGATTTTCGTCAGATGATCGAAAAGATCAATCTGTACAAGATCGGTGATAACGGGCCACTGACCGCCGAAGACGTCGGCAATTGCGCGCCCACCTCTACCGAGGCAGAGGTGGATGACATTTTGCATGTCGTGGCCGAAGCCCGCGCAGGGGATATCGGACCGGTTATGGCCAAGCTGCAGGCGCAAGGGGTGAATGCCGTAACCTTGACGATTATGGCGACGCGCCACTTTCGCACGCTTTACCGCATCGCCAGCAACCCCGGCGGCCAAATTTGGGGTGTGCGCGACCGTGATCGCGCGATGCGGCAAGCCAAAAGCTGGGGCGCAGCCAAGCTGGAAACCGCGTTGACTGTGCTAACAGATACCGACCTGACGCTGCGCTCTGCCGGGCAGCATGCGCCGACGATGGCTTTGGTCGAACGCGCATTCATCCGGCTGGCAATGTTGGGCGCGCAACGCTAACCTTGGTTGAAATTTCAAGGGAAAGCGAAATGTACAAAGTCATCGGAGCCACAAAATCACGCGCAATGCGCGTCATGTGGATGCTGGAAGAACTTGGTCAACCCTACGAGCACGTTGCCTGTGGGCCCGGGTCAGACGAGGCAAAGAAATACAATCCGTCAGGGAAGATACCGGCGCTGGTGGATGGCGATGAGGTTTTGACAGATTCCGTGGCGATCATGCAGTATCTGGCCGACAAACATGGCAAGCTAACAGCCCCCGCGGGCACCCCGGCCCGCGCACGGCAGGATGCGATGACCTTTTGGTTGATCGACGAAATGGACGCAATTCTGTGGGCCGCGGCCAAGCATAGCTTTGTCTTCCCCGAAGAGCAGCGCGTTCCCGAGATCAAACCCAGCCTGAAAGCCGAATTTGCCCGTTCGGCGAGGATTTTGTCAGAGCGGCTTGAAGGGCCATTTTTGATGGGGAACGAGGTGACCGTGCCAGATCTTTTGGCCACGCATTGCATCAATTGGTCCATCGGCGCAGGGTTCGACCGCGTTGATGACAAACTGGGCGCGTGGGCGAAATCCATGCGCGATCGCCCTGCATTCAAGGCGGCGGCAACAAAAGAAAGCTAGGCTTTTTGCGCCCAAGCGGCGGCATGTTGCCCCGCCCAACGGCCTGTCGCAAGGCAGGCCGAAATCAGATAGCCGCCTGTCGGTGCCTCCCAATCCAGCATCTCTCCTGCAACA
This sequence comes from Sulfitobacter sp., assembly GCA_026421135.1. Classification (GTDB taxonomy): domain Bacteria; phylum Pseudomonadota; class Alphaproteobacteria; order Rhodobacterales; family Rhodobacteraceae; genus Sulfitobacter. Next base: position 4,454 of record JAPKCR010000177.1, read on the forward strand.
AAAACACCGGGACGATTGCGCAGCATTAGCGTCTCATCCACTGCGTCAAACTTCACCCCCCCTGCTGTCGAAATTGCCTGATCCATCGGACGTAAACCCGCATGTTTGATCGGGAGCGCCTTAAGGAGTTTTGCCAGCGCCTTATTGTCGTTTGGCAAGGGCCGCGCCATTTCCTGCAGCACAGCAATCTTTACCGGATCAAGCTTGAGCGCTTTGCGCATGAAATTTGCCATGCTCATCTTGCCGCGCGGTTGATCCAGTTTTTTGGCCAAAGCGTCGACCGTTTGATCGGGCAGCAGGTCCAGCATCAGCGGATGTCCTTCGCGCACGCCGCGCGAAACGGAGTAGATTCCACCGCCCTCGAACCCTTGGCGCGAAATCAGCGCCTCGCCTCGTGAACGATAGGGTCCCGACTTCAATGCGATACCTTTGAGCGCCGTGCCGAAATGCGCCTCCATGTGCGATGACCAGTCCATCGCGATGCCAGCATTTGCAGGTGCAAATGGAGCAAACGGAGTATCAGCGGCAAGAACCTTGGCCCATTCACCGGTAGACCCAAGCCGTGCCCAGCTGGCACCACCCATCGCCAACACCGTGACATCGGGCTGCAAAACCTGCGTCCCATCCGGCGTCTCGAACACCAGCTTGGTATCGTCCCAACCCGTCCACCGCCAACGCGTGTTGACCTGAACGCCCGCCTCGGACAGCCGCACCAGCCAAGCCCGCAATAACGGGGATGCCTTCATCGCGGTTGGAAACACCCGTCCAGTTGAGCCAGTGAATACCTCTTGTCCCAGCCCCTTGGCCCATTCCTGTACTGCATCGCCATCGAGCGCGGAAATGATCGGCGCAAGCGGTCCTTTGGCATCTGTAAACGCATTCAAAAAGACCCCGGCGGGTTCAACCTTGGTCAGGTTCAGCCCTGACTTGCCCGCCATCAGGAACTTGCGCCCGACCGACGGCTTGTGGTCACAAACAGTTACCGACATGCCCGCGTTCGACAGCATTTCTGCAGCCATCAGCCCCGCAGGACCTGCGCCAATCACGACAGCATGTTTATGTGTCTGTGTTTTAGTGGTCATGGGGACGCCTTTGCAGAAAATATGGAACCAAAGGCATGCCTTAACTTGACTGAAAGCCAATTGCACGACGATGTTGGCATTACGCCATAGGTAGGAGCACCAAGATGCGGCTTTTCGTTATTCTAACCACACTGACAACGCTAGGCGCATGCGGCGTGCCATTCGTGCCGTTTATTTAGGGACGCTGGCCCGGACGCGCCCGATGTCTCGGGTTATGGCGTGCACATCGCTTTGATTCCAGCCACGACCTGTTCCGGTGCTGCGACGGTGTCGGCTGCTATTTCTTGCGCCGTTGCCAGTAGTGCTTCC
>JAPKCR010000178.1 GCA_026421135.1 Sulfitobacter sp.
CCCGAAGCAAAGCTCGCCCGGGAGGCCGAGCTTTGTTATGCATCCGTAGCAATGATCACTGACTATGACAGTTGGCATCCAGATCACGGAGAAGTCGACGTGACCAAGATCATTGAGACCCTTATGGGCAATGCCGATAAGGGTCGCCAGTTGGTGTCCCGCTTGCCTGCACTGCTGGGGTCCGAAAGGGTTGCTTGCCCGCATGGCTGTGATCGTGCGCTGGAGTATGCAATTTTGACCCAACCCGAAATGCGTGACCCCACGTTGATGGCGAAACTGGATGCAGTTGCGGGCCGGGTGATTTAAGAAGTAAACCGGCCATGTCCGGCGGGCCGGGTTATGAGTATTTTTAAAAGGGTGAAGATGATGGGGCTGTCCCTTGTCCACCTTTGGTTTTTTTGGAGAACCAGATGAAACAGGTTCAGGACTATATTCGCACAATAGAGAACTTTCCCCATGAGGGGATCATGTTTCGTGATGTGACAACGCTTTTTGCCGATCCGCGCGGATTCCGCATGGCGATTGACCAGATGCTGCACCCGTATGCAGGGATTGCGATTGATAAGGTTGTGGGCCTTGAGGCGCGCGGTTTTATTCTTGGGGGAGCGATAGCGCATCAATTGTCAGTCGGATTTGTTCCGATCCGCAAAAAGGGGAAATTGCCTGGCAAGACCATATCGCAGGATTATGTTTTGGAATACGGCGAAGCCACGGTGGAAATCCATGATGATGCGATCCAGCCGGGCGAACGGGTTTTAGTGGTGGATGATCTGCTGGCCACTGGCGGCACTGCCGAGGCAGGAATCAAGTTGATCGAAAAGCTGGGCGGCATAATCGTGTCATGCTCGTTTATCATTGACCTGCCCGAGCTTGGCGGGCGCAAGCGACTGGAAGCACTGGGAATGGACGTCCATGCGCTTTGCGCCTTTGACGGGATGTAGCAAGTTTTAAGCGCCCCCCACGTCCCTTGGAGCCGTCCCAGAGGATATCAGAGCCATAGATTGCGGATCAGGACGGCGCGGGGACAATCGTACCGGGATTCATAATGCCGTTTGGGTCAAGGGCCGCTTTGATCGCATGAATGGCCGATAGTTTGGCAGGATCGCTGTAGCGTTCCAGATCTTTGACCTTAAGCCGGCCAATGCCATGTTCGGCACTGACAGACCCGCCCATTTCGTGAGTCAGATCGTGGATCGTTGTCTTGATCAGGTCGCGTTCGGCCATGTGGTCGTCGCGGGATCTTCCGATTACTGGAAAGACGTTGTAGTGCAGGTTGCCGTCGCCGACATGCCCAAAGCAATTGATGCGGAAATCACCCATGGCTGCGATTTTTTCGCCGGCTTTCGTGATGAAGTCTGGGATGGCCCCCAGCGGTACCGAGATGTCGTGGCTTGAGACAGACCCCACCTTGCGGTTTGCGTGGGGGATCATTTCGCGGATCGCCCAGAAATCATCAGACTGCTGTTGGCTTTGTGCGATAAGCCCGTCGGTGACCAGATCATCCTCCATCGCGCGTTCAAACAGGGTTTCAAGCGACGTGGCAGGGTCAAGATCGCCGCTGAGGCCGAGTTCGATCAGAACACACCACTCCGGCGGGGCTTCGAAAGGCTGGCGCACATCGGGCATGGTTTGCGCAAGGAAATCGAACCCCATCTTGTTCATTATTTCAAAAGCGCTGATCATTTCGCCCAGCTGATCGCGCGCCAGAGACAACAACTTTAGGGCAGCGGCGGGCGATTGAACCACCAGCAGAGCCGTCCCCGACTTTGCCGGGCGCGCAAACAGCTTGAGGGCGGCGGCCGTGATCACGCCCAACGTGCCTTCGGCCCCGATCAGCAGATGGCGTAGGTCATAGCCCGTATTATTTTTGCGCAGCCGCGTCAGGCCGTTCCAAATTTGCCCGTCCGGCAAGACGGCCTCGAGGCCCAGACACAAATCGCGGGCATTGCCATAGCGCAACACACCTGTGCCACCAGCATTCGTGGCAAGGTTGCCGCCAATGCGGGCAGACCCTTGCGCGGCGAGCGAAAGGGGAAACAGCCGGTTCACATTTTCCGCCGCATCCTGAACATCCGACAGGATCACGCCCGCCTCGGCGACCAGTACGTTTTCATCCGGATAGACGGCCCGCACCTTGTTCATCCGTTCTAGCGACAGGATTAGCGGGGTCGGCCCATTTTCAGCAACTTGACCGCCCACGAGTCCGGTCCCCCCACCATAAGGGATAACACCGACGCGCGCCGCATTTGCATGGCGGATCAAGGTCGAGACCTCTTGCGCATCGCGGGGCAGTGCCAGGATTGCCGATTGTCCGGTATAAAGCCCGCGCGGTTCTTCCAGATACCGCGGCTCGACAGGGCGAAACACATCGGAGGGAAGATCGGCACGCAACGCGGCCTCGAAAGCGGGATCAGCGGGGTTCAATTTCATGGTGCATTGATCGCGCTGCCATAGAAAACTTGCAAGCCGCTTAATTGTCGCTGCGCAGATATTGCGGGCGCAGCACCATGACTGTGGGCTGTGACGGCAACCGGTCACGCGACACCTGTAACGATGGGCCTTCTACATGGATCACAACGAATTCATCCGACATGGCGGTCAGGAAATCATCCAGACCGTAATCCGAAAACCAGTGCATTGGGATAACAATCGACGATTTTAGCCGTTTCAAGATGCGGATCGTGGTCGGCAGATCAAGTGTATAGCCGCCATCCACCGGGGCCATCACAACATCCAACCGGCCGATTGCGGCATATTGCGCGGCGTCGGGTTCGTGATGAAGATGCCCCAGATGGCCAATGCAAAGGCCTGCCATCTCGAAAATGAAAATCGAATTCCCTTTTTCCTCAATGCCCGCGAATTGCGACCGGATATCGGTGGAAACATTGCGGATCAGAACTTCGCCCAGATCAAGGGAATGGTCGATCCCTTGGCCGAATTCACCCCAGCCTGGCAGGATATGCGGGATTGCTGGGTCGGGGAATTGGGTGAAGTGGCTTTCATGGGCGCGGTTCATCGTGACCACATCAGGGATCATCGGCAGCGTGCCCGTGAACCCGGTAAAGTCAGTGACCATGTTCAGCCCGCCATGGCTTCGGATCAGAAAACTGGCGTGGGCGATGTAATGCAGATGCACCGTTTCCGGGGCGACATCAGGCAAGCTGGCAAGGGTCAGATATTCCACTCCCGGCGCGGCATCTGCCAAGGCGATGCAGTGACTGGGGGTGCGGGTGGGTGTCTGCGCATGGGCCATGGTGGCCAGCAGAGACAGGGCAAGTATCAAACGAAATAACATGGGCAGACCTCCTTTGATCGTAAAAGGATACCGCAAAAGCGCTGTCTGTCGTTAGGCTTTATGCCGCAGGGCCCAACGGCATCATCGCAGAATGGGCGGTTTGCTGGGGTCAGATCCGGGTGCCTCCATCCGGGGGGTATTTTGCAGGGGTTCCATTTGGGGCAGATCAAACCGCAATCCTACCTTTGACAATTTTTCGACTGTCGGATCCGTGGGCGCGAAAAAACCGACATCCATTGCACCTGCCTCGATCCCCGAGAACGTCAGCGCCTCTGAAGCGGCGCGCACAAGCGCGTCTTGGGCACGGGGGATTGCACCGACAAAGCCCAACAAATGCCCGCGCCCGCCGCCCTGATATTCAACGCCCACCAGCCAAGCGCCCGCAGCCATGCCGGTTGCCGTGGCCAGTTTGGCATCAATTGCCTTGATCAGCGTTTCTGGCAAACCCTTTGGCGGTACAACGCGGTCGATCTTGGCCTCGACCTGACCTGGTGCGTGGGCCAGCGTGTCACGCAGCCATGCCACAGCACTGTCAGGCAGCAAGATCGCCGAAGGTGCGACATTCATATTCACAGCCATGCCAAGGGGTTGGCCGTCTAGCATTCCTGCGATCGCACGACCTGACAGCGCCACATAGGGGGCCGCGTGACCCACATAGGCGGCCAGACGTTCGATACGGTCAAAGACCAAGACATAGGCATCGTCCAGCAAAACGGGGCTTACCTGATCGGCGACTGGTTCATCCTCGAGCAGCAGGAAAAGTTCCACATCGGCCATGCGTTCGTAGAACCGCAGGCGCGCAGTGTCATTGTTGTCGTCGGCCATCATCGCGGCATGGGCCACATCAAGCGGGGTCTGGTCAATCATGCATCACATCCTTTACGGCGGCGCGGAGCCGGGGAAGCACGTCTTCCTCGAACCACGGATTTTTCTTGAGCCAACCGGTATTGCGCCAAGACGGGTGTGGCAAGGCAAAGACGCCCGGCGGATGGTCGCGCCAACCGGCAACTGCTTGAGTGACGGTGGTGAAATTAGGCAGGTGATAGCGCATAGCATGCCCGCCGATCAAGACGGTCAGGCGAACATCGGGCACCGTCGCTAAGGCCCCGACCCGCCATGTTTTTGCGCATATAGGGGGGGGCGGCAGATCGCCGCCCTTTGCGTCATAGCCCGGAAAACAAAACGCCATCGGGACAATCGCAACTCGGCTGCGGTCATAAAAAGCATCCTCATCCAGACCCAGCCAGTCACGCAGACGTTTTCCCGACGCGTCCCAGAACGGCGTATTCGCCTCGTGCACCCGCAAGCCCGGAGCCTGTGACGCAATCAACAGGCGTGCGTCGGGCTCGAACCAAACCACCGGATTGGGGCGATGGGCCGTTGCCGTGCGGGCAAAGCGGTCGGCACATAGAGTGCAGGCCCGCAAATCTGGTCGAATGTCTGTCATGGTCCGGAGATAGCAGCCCCGACGTAGGTTTCAATCTGGCTGGACACTCATTTCAAGAATTATCGAAATGAAACTTGACGCGGTAGTTAATTTCTATACCTCTAGAAATATGAAAATAACATCGCCTATGCCGTCCGACCTGACCCTTGCTGCTGCGCGCTTTGCCGCATTAGGGTCCGAACAACGCCTGCAGGTACTTCGCATTCTTGTGCGTGCTGGACCGCAGGGTTTAACGATTGGCACGCTGGGCGAAAGATCCGCTATCACAGGGTCGACGCTGACCCACCATGTAAAACTATTGGTGGCTGCCGGTCTGGTGCAGCAGAAAAAACAAGGGCGCAACATCATTTGCGCCGCCGTCGCCCATCAGGCTGTCCATGACATGTCGCAGTTCCTATTGACCGAATGCTGCGCCGACGCGGATGCCCCCTGTCCTGACCATTCCCACGCCTAGAAAGCACCGCATGTCCCACGCCCATCATCATCACGTTGACCCAGAAGCAGGCGATGGCAAGATCGCTGTGGCCGTTGCGATTAACCTTGGTCTCACTTTGGCGCAAATTATCGGCGGCCTGATTTCGGGCAGCCTGTCCCTGATCGCGGATGCCTTGCATAATTTCAGCGATGCCATCGCGCTGATTATCGCTTTTGGGGCCCGCAAGATTGCCCGGCGCCCCGCAAACGCCGACATGACCTTTGGCTATGGCCGGATCGAGGCCGTAGCGGCGCTGATCAACTATACCACGTTGATCGTGATCGGGCTGTATCTGGTCTATGAAGCAATGATGCGTTTTGCAGCACCCGAACCAATTACAGGTTGGATCATAGTTGTCGTGGCCGGATTTGCGCTGCTGGTCGATCTGGGGACTGCCGCGCTGACCTATCGGGCGTCGAAATCCAGCATCAACATACGCGCCGCGTTTTTACACAATGTGGCCGATGCCCTTGGGTCTGTCGCTGTTATTATCGCCGGCACGTTGGTTTTGCTGTTCGGATGGACATGGGTTGACCCGCTGGTGACACTGATGATCGCGGGATACATTCTGTGGCAGTCTGCGACGGAATTGCCCAAGGTAGCCCGTATTTTGATGCTGG
>JAPKCR010000179.1 GCA_026421135.1 Sulfitobacter sp.
GTGAACGAGGTCATCGCCGATATGCGCGATGCGGTCGGCGACACAATGGGGATCACGCTGCGTGTGTCGCTCGATGAAACTATTGGTCAGCTCGGATTTTCTAACGCCGAAGTCCGCGAGTTCGTCGATATGAACCGCAATCTGCCGGATCTATGGGATTTGGCCCAAGGCACATGGGAAGAATGTTCAGGCCCGTCTCGCTTCAAAGAAGAAGCTGCACAGCACGAGCTGGTCAAAGGCATCCACGAATTGACCGATAAACCCATTGTCGGTGTTGGCCGCTTCACCAGCCCTGATGTGATGGCGAAAATGATCAAGACCGGCACGCTAGATTTCATCGGGTGCGCGCGCCCGTCTATTGCGGATCCGTTTCTGCCCAAAAAGATCGAAGAAGGTCGAATTGAAGACATCCGGGAATGTATCGGTTGCAATATCTGCGTCACGGGCGACATGACGATGTCGATCAGCCGTTGCACCCAGAACCCGACGTTCATGGAGGAATGGCGCAAAGGTTGGCATCCCGAGCGGATGAACACCAAGGGTACAAGCGAGAACGTGTTGGTCATTGGCGCGGGCCCTGCGGGGCTTGAAGCAACTCGTGCCGTTGCCGAGCGTGGGTATGATGTAGCATTGGCCGAAGCGGGAACTGTTTTGGGTGGTCGCGTCGCGCTTGAACGGCATTTGCCGGGATTAAGCGCATGGGGCCGTGTGGCAGATTACCGTGAGTATCAGATCAGCCAAAAACCGAACGTCGAAAGTTATTTCGAAAGCGAGCTGGACGCAGCAAGTATCCTTGAATTTGGTTTTGAAAACATCTGTATCGCAACGGGTGCAAAATGGCGGCGCGACGGTGTTTCGCGCCAACATGTCGTGCCGTTTCCTATTGATGCTATAATGCCCATCTTTACACCCGATGATGTGATGGGAGGCGCGGCCCCCACAGGCCATGTCGTGATTTATGACGATGACCACTATTACATGGGCGGCGTTATGGCCGAACTGCTGATCCAGAAAGGCTGTTCCGTCACTTTGGTCACGCCCGCCGCCTACGTCAGCGAATGGACGCTGAACACGCTTGAGCAACACGAAATCCACCGCCGTTTGGCAAATATGGGCGTTCAGATTGAGCTAAATCGTGGCGTGATCGAGATTGCCAAGGATCACGTCGTGACCAATTGCATGTTCACGGAGCAAACACGGCCGATAGCCTGCGACGGTGTCTTGCTTGTGTCCTCAAGGTTGGAAAACAATGCGGTCTATAATGCGCTCAAATCGCGTGAGGCTGAATGGGCCGATGCGGGCATCAAGTCGGTGAAACTGATCGGTGACGCAAATGCGCCTGGGCCTATTGCTTGGGCGACCTATGCGGGCCATCGTTATGCACGTGAACTGGACGAGGCAGATATTGGCGATGCGTTGCCGTTCCGCCGTGAAATAACCGAGCTCGCAGTCGATTGAAAAACCCATTCCCCTTCTCGGCTTCATTGGTGACAACCATTCTGGATTGGACGCGCGCGCGTATTTCGACCGGTCAAAACCCAAAACACGGCGCCCAGAGCTTTGCTGAGCTTGAACCGACTTTAGGTCAGTCCATTACTAAAGACGGCATCGGGGGGGAGGCTGCATTCAGTCTGTTCACCGACGTAATCGTGCCATCCACACGTCCCTTTGGACACCCGACGTCGCTTAGTTATGTGGCATCTGCCCCGAGTGCGGCATCGCTGAGTTTTGATGCCGCACTGGGGGCTGCGGGTATTTTTGCAGGCAATTGGGACGGAGGAGCGGGAGCAATCCATGCTGAAAATCAAGCGCTTGCGTGGTTGTCGGACCTCGCGGGCTGGGACGATGCCGCGGGTGGGGTGTTTGTCGCAGGTGGCACACTTGGTAACCTGTGTGCCTTGCATGCGGCACGAGACTGGAAATCACGACGCAGCGCGCGACCAGATCGGTGGGCAATCCTGTGCTCGGCTGAGGCGCACAGCTCCATTGCTGCTGCCGCAAGCGTTATGGATGTGGACGTCATTCAGATCGAAGCGGATCATACTGGGCGCATGTCAGCAGCTGCCGCACGCGCTGGGTTTCACCCCAACGTGTTTGCGATTGTTGCCAATGCAGGGGCTACAAACTGCGGCGCTGTCGATGACATCAATGGCCTTGCTGATCTTGCCGAAGAAAACGACATCTGGCTCCATATCGATGGCGCTTACGGGCTGGCCGCGATCGCTGATCCCCAGACGCGACCGGTCTTTGCGGGAATACATCGTGCTCACAGCATGATCGTTGATCCGCACAAATGGCTGTTTGCCCCCTACGATAGCTGCGCGTTGGTGTATCGAAACGCTGCCGATGCTGCCAATGCCCACGGTCAGAGTGCAGTCTACCTTGACGCCGTTGACAAGACCCAGTGGAACCCATCCGATTATGCACTGCACCTGACCCGCCGCGCGCGCGGGTTGCCGTTTTGGTATTCGCTGGCGACACATGGCACTCAGGCTTACGGCGATGCAATCGCAACGACCATCGCAACCGCCCATGCACTTGCTAAAGGTATCTCGCAAATTGATGGGCTAGACCTGCTTCTTGGTCCACAGCTTTCTGTTGTCTTGTTCCGACCAACCCGAATGAGCGACGATGCGATGGATGCTTGGGCCGAACAACACCGCCGCTCTGGGGCGCTTTTGTGTTTACCAACAACATGGCAGGGCCAAAAGGTTTTCCGCCTTTGCATTGTTAATCCAGATACCGATCCCGATGATGTCCTCAAGACCCTGAAAACACTTGTCTGAAAGCCCGACATGACACGAACGCTTGAAATTTTGGACCGCCTCATCGCGTTTCCAACTGTCAGTCGGGATAGTAATCTTGACTTGATCGATTGGGTTCAAACGCTGCTGAATGATGCGGGTTTTGAAGTCACGCGCATTTGGTCACCTGATCGCAAAAAGGCCGGATTGTTTGCGCGCATTGGCCCGAATGTTGACGGCGGCATTTGTCTGTCTGCGCATACAGACGTGGTTCCTGTGGATGGTCAGATTTGGACCCGCCCGCCTTTTATCCTCACCGATGAAGGGGACCGCGTTTTTGGTCGTGGGACGACCGACATGAAGGGATTTCTTGCCTCTGCCTTGGCGCTGGTCGAGCGGGTAGGGCAACATCACCTCTCGGCCCCCCTTAGCCTTTCGATCTCATACGATGAGGAGATCGGTTGCGTGGGTCTTCAGCAAATGATGCCTGAATTGGAAAAACTGATCGGCAAACCGCGCGTCGTGATCGTCGGGGAGCCAACGTCGATGCAAGTCGCAATCGGACACAAAGGTAAAACCGCACTCGATGTGACGTGTTATGGAAAGGCCGGTCACAGCGCCCTTGCGCCTAATTTTGTCAACGCAATCCATGTCGCAGCCGATTTTGTCGGGCAGATTCGAACGCTTCAAGAACGGCTCAAAAACGGACCTGTTGATGAAGATTACAGTATTCCCTATTCAACGGTTCATATCGGGAAAATTACTGGTGGGCAGGCCCTCAACATTGTGCCCGCAGATGCGCAGATATTGATGGAATTTCGGCATCTCGCGGATGTGCCTGCGGCGGAACTGCAAAGCCAAATTGAAGACATCGCGACACAAATCAGTGAAACCTATCTATCCACAACGCCAATTTCTGTCGCGGTCGTTAACGCCTATCCAGGTCTGAGCATTTCACCGACCAACCCCATTATAACGTGGGCACGTCAGATGGTCGCAGGATCGCTGACAACCAAAGTTCCGTTTGGCACCGAAGCGGGGTTCTTTTCTGACTTGGGCCTCAACACAGTAGTGGTTGGCCCGGGCGATATGGCATCTGACGGCCACAAGCCTGATGAGGGGCTTAGCAAAAGTGAACTGGCGGCCTGCGATGCCATGATGGACAACTTCGAAAGAAGTCTTCGGCTTTGATTGCCAGCCGAGGAAATCAAATCATTCAACATAAGATAAACTTCGCGTCGTTTCGCAATGTTCGCTTTAGGGAATCCGCACTGCAGCAAGCTGCCAATTGGACAAGGTTCAGTATCCGGCGTGTTCACGGGTACAGAAGTAACACTTCCCGTAAGCGGACCCTAGCTGAGATCCAGCAATCCGAAAGTTTGGGCTCTTCTGTAGCCTTCGCTGCGCTGTATACGAACGGCTGGTTTTGCTTACCGTAAAGGCCAAATACCTATCGAAACGAACCCTGACTAAGCTAACAATTGCTCTCGCGATCGCACAAATTGATTGGTCAGTGCATCATAATCCGAGCTCAGCCCTTCGATGCAGTACGGATTCAGGAATTGCCGCCCCCCAAACAGAGCTTTGTCGGTCGCGCTTAGGTTTGCCAAGTCACAGACCGCATCCCATTCGCCAGAGATTATAATAAGCTGCTGTGCGATGATGTCGACGGCCTCTTCGTCCGTGAGCAAGAAGTCAGGGGCTGCGGCAATGCAGCTAGCCAATTTGCTCATCCGGTTGTCGCCCTTGATTAGCATCGCCTGTGTGGCTTCATTTCCTGTGCGGCCTTGCGGACAGATGTCATAGGCAGGGGAAAGCGAGAGCATTTTGCCATCCCAAAAGGCCGCGTGGTTGCGAGCATGGTCATCCGTATTGCCGCAAAGTACGTTAAAACAGATACGGCCAAAGAGTTCCCGGAGCGTCTCTTTGGGCTTGGTGAACCGGTGGCGAATAATTTCGGCCAGATCTTCGTAAGAAGCGTAGCGCGCCATCATTTCATCCAGCCCAAGAATTGTCAGCGCAGATACCATCGCTTTGCGATGCCAATTGTCGCCTGAGCGGGTGCGGTCAAAACGTTCGATCAATAGCACGTCTTTACCGCCCGCGTTAATCATCGAGACGGGGGCTGCGTCCAGGCCGCAAGCGGCGGCCAGTTTCATCGCGATGAACTCGGCTTTTAAGACGCTATAAAGGTCTCCACTTGCCGAGAATTTGGCGATCATCTTGCGATCACCGCGGTCGATGATCGCTTTCGGACGTGCGCCACCGATTGACGTGCCGTGGTTAAGCGCTTGATCAAGGCCAGGTGTCAGTGGGACGCCTTTCTCAATGAGGCTGGCGGCCTCGATAAGTTCCTCATATGTCGCTTCGGATTTTTGACGCGGCACATAGTCTGTCGCAGAGGTTTGGAAATCGAGGGCACCAATGCGGTCAGAACCGGAGGCAAGAAGGTAGGAAATTTCGCTGATGTTGCTGACCTCGGGCGCGCTGGCCTTTGCGCCCACCAGACGATTGATGATGACACGCCGACCCCAGGCATCGGGCGAGCCATCGCGAATACAGCTTGCCATTGAAAGCCCGGCCTCAGGCTCGATAATGCCGCGACGGAGTGGCAGTTCGGGCGCGTAGATCGGTATTGCATCGGCGCGGTCGAGGTAGCTAGCACCGTAATTGAAGATGAACCGGTCCGCGTCTTGTGTGAGACGGCCCGCAACAACAGGCTCTGCGCTTCCGGGCAACCATATCCAAACAAATGCTTCTGAGGCCTGAGCAAGTTTAGAAGTCATCGTCGATCTCCTGCTTGGACACACGGACGCTCTTTGGCAGGAGTGTTAGCTTCTCATCAAGACGGGCGTTTTGGACCGTCAGCGTGCTGTCATCGGCATCAAACAACCTTACGCCAACAAGCGCTGCGACCTCGAAGACCGTGCCGATTTCAGGGCCGGGAGCCCCTTTCTCGATGTTGTGCAATGTCGTGCGGCTAATGTTTGCGCGATCTGCAAGGTCTTGTGCTGTCATACCGCGTGTCGTGCGGCCGACGCGGATCAGCTTGCCGAAGACTGATAAGGCTTGCTTGGTTACCCG
>JAPKCR010000180.1 GCA_026421135.1 Sulfitobacter sp.
ATAGTCAAACTCTCCGGCTATTTCGCCTTCGGCGGTTGCCCCGCGAGGGGATGCTGCAAGCAGGGTGATGAGGCACAGGATCAGCAAACGCATTGGGGTCTTTCCTTATTCAGCTTGGATCATTATATAAGCTGCAAGTTCCCCCACAATGGAAACCGTTCTGCCCCGGCAGGACAGCCAATTTCAGGCGACGGGGAAGGTGTGTTTTAAGGAGAGACCGACATGGCAAAACCAATTATGGCCCGCGCGACTGCTGTTTGGCTGGTGGACAACACGACCCTTAGCTTTAAGCAGATCGCCGATTTCGTCGAGATGCACGAGCTGGAAGTTCAAGGCATCGCGGACGGCGATGTGGCGCAAGGGGTCAAGGGGTTTGATCCGGTTGCCAACAACCAGTTGACCGAAGAAGAAATCGAAAAAGCGCAAGCCAATCCGATGCACAAACTGGCGCTTAAGTTCAACGCGGCCGCACAAGGCGAAGAGAAACGCCGTGGCCCGCGTTATACGCCGCTGTCCAAGCGCCAAGACCGGCCTGCGTCGATCTATTGGCTGGTCAAGTTCCATCCCGAGTTGTCGGATGGCCAGATCAGCAAACTGGTTGGTACAACCAAACCAACGATCCAGGCGATCCGCGATCGGACCCACTGGAACATCTCCAACATTCAGCCGATTGATCCGGTCGCTTTGGGCCTGTGCAAACAGTCCGAGTTGGATGCCGCCGTTCAAAAGGCCGCAGCCAAGAAGGCAGCCGAGGGTGGATTGATGACTGACGACGAACGTCGCCGTCTAGTCAGCACGGAACAATCGCTGGGTATGGACCCTGAGTCGAAAATCCCGTCGGCCATTGAAGGTCTCGAGACATTTACATTGTCTGGCAACCCTGCCGACGATGATGATCGTGATCGCGGCGACTACTCTGATGCGGACAGCTTCTTTAAGCTGCCCGAAGGTGATGAGGATGATGACGCCGATAACGAAGACAGCAAAAAGTAAGCTGCTATTCCCCTCATCGGGGTAAAGTGGAACCAAACTTGCCGACAACACGTTGGTTATTGGGTGGAGGGGTTATACCCTTCGCCCAATACTGTTTTCACGGATCGAAAAGGATCAGTCCCAGATGCTCATACTGAAATCCTTGTTTTGGTTGGGTGTCGCGATCTTGTTCCTGTCAAGTGTCCTTCCCTTTAGTCGCACTGCGCACGGCGCTGTTCGTGGTATTGCCTTTCCCCGCGAACAGCTTTTCGTCCTGACCTTGGCAATGATCGTTGTTGCGCTTTTCATCCTAGATCCTCAGGCCAAGATTTTTGCCGTTGGATTATTGACCATTGCGGCGGCAATCCATGTCGCATTCATCGCCAAATTCACGCCGATTTGGCGGCAGCAATCTGTCGACGCGAGCCAATCCGAATTATCCGATAAAGACACGCATGTCACATTGATTGCTTCAAATGTGAAGCAGTCGAACCGCGACTATCAGCGGCTTATCGACCTGATCATCGAAGAGAAACCAGACATTGCTACCGCCCTCGAGGTTGATGAACCTTGGGTCGATGCGCTTTATGAAGGCCTGAAAGACGAGTACGCTCATTGGGTCAAAGTACCCAAAAGCAACTCTTACGGCGTCGTGTTGATGTCAAATCTGCCCCTAGCGCAGACACAAGTGCGCGACCTGTTGGTGCCTGATGTGCCCTCAATCCGTACTCGAGTTCAAACTAGGTCAGGCCAGGATTGGAGGCTGTACATCATTCATCCTGAACCGCCCGTGCCAAATCACGATACACAGGGCCGCGACGGTGAGATTGGGATGACCGGGATAGAGGCAGGAAAAGATGACCTGCCTGTTGTTGTCACCGGGGATCTAAATGACGTTGCATGGTCTGGGCCGACACGCAGGTTCCAGCGGCTGTCCGGATTGCTGGACCCGCGAATTGGGCGGGGATTTTATAACACGTTTCATGCGGGCATCCCTTTTTTGCGCTGGCCCTTGGATCATCTGTTTCACAGTGCTGAGTTCCGCCTGATCCGAATGGATCGATTGCGCAATATCGGGTCTGACCATTTTCCGATCCTGTTTTCGCTGGCGCTGACGCGCACAAAAAAGGCCAATTCCACGCCCGAGCCAAGTGATGCGGACGAGCGGAAAGAAGTTCGTGAGATGGTCGAGGAAGAAAAGCAAAAAGACCGTGAGGCGATCGGTACGGATTGGGAAGACGGTTGATACGGAACATTAAGTGAGAGACAGCCGGAGCGCGCCATAAACTATTGAGGGCGGGGACAATATTGGCCCTTGCACGAATCTCAAAACAAGTTAAATGCGCCTTCACAGACGCCAACGCACGCGCCTCTGGCCGGTCAGATTTTCTGCTGATTGACCTGCGCCTATGCAGCGACGGTAACGTCTCTTGAAACGACACGTTGGGGTGCTCCCGCCTCGCCTTGCTCTTTGGAGATGATCATGAATTCGACCCCAGCCGCCGCTCTTTCCACATCTGCACCGTCTAATTTTGACGAAGCCGCGGATTACATCTGGAACAACAACTTTGATAAACCGACCCTCGTGGTCAGCCGTGAACGCGTTGGCGTGCAATATGATGCACTTAGCGCGGGATTGGGCAACGCGAACATCCACTATGCTGTCAAAGCAAACCCTGCACCGGAAATCATCCGCTTGCTGGTCGAACGTGGCTCTGGCTTTGACGCAGCATCGCGTCAGGAAATTGAATTGTGCCTGTCCCAAGGGGCGGACCCTGCCAAGATCTCATTCGGCAATACAATCAAACGCGGCGTCGATATCGCATTTGCTCACTCGATTGGCGTGACCCTTTTCGCCGCTGACTGCGAGGCAGAGCTGGAAAAGATCGCGACACATGCCCCCGGCGCGCGCGTCTATATCCGCTTGATCGTTGAAAATTCGCTGGCTGACTGGCCGCTAACCCGCAAGTTTGGCTGTGCTGACACTTTGCTGCCGTCCTTGCTGGACAATGCAAAAACGCTTGGCCTTGTGCCGTACGGTCTGTCATTTCATGTCGGTTCTCAAACCCGTAAGGCTGAATACTGGAACCCTGTCCTGGATCAGGTCGCGCCCCTGTGGCACGCGGCCAAAGCGGCCGGCCATGACTTGCAACTTTTGAATATCGGCGGTGGCTTTCCAGCCTATCACGGTGATCCGGTTGATGCGCCACGGGGCTATGCCGCCGCAGTTATGGCCGCAGTAAACGAACGCTTTGGCGACGTCCCATATGTGATGGCAGAGCCCGGCCGCGGCATGGTTGCCGAGGCTGGCCATATCGCCGCAGAAGTCTTGCTGGTATCGCGCAAATCCACCGAGGCCTTGCGCCGCTGGGTCTATCTGGACATCGGTCGTTTTTCCGGTTTGGCCGAGACTGAAGGCGAGGCAATCCGGTACGAATTTGTGACTGCCCATGACGGCGGCCCGGTTGGCCCCTGTGTTCTGGCAGGACCGTCTTGCGATTCCGCAGATATTCTTTATGAAAAGAACCCAGTTGATCTGCCTCTTGACCTTAGGGATGGTGACAAGATCATGATCAAGAACTGCGGTGCCTATACCAGCTCATACAGCTCGGTCGGGTTCAACGGATTTCCGCCGCTTGATGTATTGGTTCTGTAAAGAACCGGAAACGTCGCGCGGGAAGGACCGCCTGCTTTGGGAGGAGCAGGCGGTCTAATTTTTTCCAAGCAGCCTAAGCCATCAAGAATGGCGCTATTTTACGGGAAAGTCTTGACTTCCCCGGTGCCAAACGGTGTACCTGCCACGAACAAATTCAGCCCTAGGAAGGGACCCGTCATGCACGCATATCGCAGCCACACATGCGCCGATCTGAGCAAATCAAACGTAGGCGACAAGGTGCGCCTGTCAGGTTGGGTACACCGTGTGCGCGACCACGGCGGTATCCTGTTCATCGACTTGCGCGACCATTATGGCATTACCCAATTGTTGTGCGACCCTGATTCAGCCGCGTTTGCAGATGTTGAAAAGGTCCGTTCAGAATGGTGCATTCGCATCGATGGCGAAGTCAAAGCCCGCGCCGATGATCTGGTGAACTCCAAAATTCCGACCGGCGAAATCGAAGTTTTTGTGCGTGACATCGAAGTTCTGGGTGCATCGAAAGAGCTGCCTTTGCAGGTTTTCGGCGATCAGGAATACCCCGAAGAAACACGCCTTCGCTACCGCTACCTTGATCTGCGCCGCGAAAAAATGCAGGCCAACATGATCCTGCGCTCTGACGTTGTGTCGTCGATCCGCCAGCGCATGTGGGATCGCAAGTTCAAAGAATTCCAAACGCCGATCATCACCGCATCGTCCCCCGAAGGCGCGCGTGACTTTCTGGTGCCATCGCGTTTGCACCCCGGAAAATTCTACGCGCTGCCCCAAGCGCCGCAGCAGTTCAAGCAGCTGTTGATGGTGTCCGGCTTTGACAAGTATTTCCAGATCGCCCCGTGTTTCCGCGACGAAGACCCGCGCGCAGACCGGTCGCCTACGGACTTTTATCAACTCGACCTCGAAATGTCCTTTGTTGAACAGCAAGACGTGTTCGACACGATCCAGCCCGTGCTGACCGGTATCTTTGAAGAATTCGGTGGCGGTAAAGCCGTTGATCAGGAATGGCCGCAGATATCCTATAAGGACGCGGCGCTGTGGTATGGGTCGGACAAACCCGACCTGCGCAACCCGATCAAGATGCAGGTTGTATCCGAACATTTCGCGGGCTCCGGTTTTGCGATCTTTGCCAAGCTGCTTGAGCAAGAAGGCACGCAAGTTCGCGCGATTCCGGCCCCGACCGGTGGCTCGCGCAAATTCTGTGACCGCATGAATGCGTTTGCCCAGAAGGAAGGATTGCCCGGCATGGGGTATATCTTCTGGCGTGAAAAGACCGCCGACAGCGTTGCGCAAGAACTGGGTATCCCAGTGAAAGAAGCCCAAGCCAAGCTGAAGGCCGGCGAAGTCGAAGGTGGCATGGAAGCGGCAGGCCCACTGGCCAAAAACATCGGCCCCGAGCGTACCGAAGCCATTCGCCAGCAACTTGGCCTACAGGTCGGCGATGCGGCGTTCTTCCTTGGAGGCAAGCCTAAAGCATTCGAAGGCGTCGCGGGACGAGCACGCAATGTCATCGGCACTGAATTGGGCCTGACCGATGAAAACCGCTTTGCCTTTGCCTGGATTGTCGATTTCCCAATCTACGAAAAAGACGCAGAAACTGGCAAGATCGACTTTGAACACAACCCGTTCTCGATGCCGCAAGGTGGGATGGACGCGCTTTTGGGCGACCCGCTTGAGGTGCTTGGATACCAGTATGACCTGGCCTGTAACGGCTACGAGCTGGTGTCGGGTGCAATCCGGAACCACAAGCCAGAGATCATGTTCAAAGCGTTCGAGATTGCTGGGTATGGCAAGGATGAAGTCGAAAAACGTTTCGGCGGCATGGTTAACGCCTTCCAATACGGTGCCCCGCCCCACGGTGGTTGCGCGGCTGGCATCGATCGCATCGTGATGTTGCTGGCGGAAGAGGCGAACATTCGCGAAGTGATTCTGTTCCCGATGAACCAGCGCGCAGAAGACCTGATGATGAACGCGCCGAATGATCCGATGCCTGATCAATTGATGGAACTTGGGTTGCGGGTCATCCCGCAAGATTAAGCGGCCTAACTAGACCTAAAAAGCCCGCCATCGGTATACTGATGGCGGGCTTTTTTTTTGCAGCCTGTAGAAGTTCAGCGTTCCTATCTCGAAAGGAAAACGCAGGATATCTTACCTGGTTATCGATGAGGACAGGGCCGACGGGGGGCTAAAAATTTGCG
>JAPKCR010000181.1 GCA_026421135.1 Sulfitobacter sp.
CTTGGGTTTCCTCAAGGATGTGGTCAATCGACGGATGTACGGATTCGCGTTCTTTAATCCCGTTCTTGACCTCGCAATAGGTCGGGATGTTCTCCATCGGGCCGGGGCGGTACAGCGCCACAAGGGCAACGATGTCTTCGATGCAGGTCGGTTTCATCCGCTTTAGGGCATCCATCATGCCGCTGGATTCCACCTGAAACACCGCCACCGTCTTTGCACTGGCATAAAGTTTGTAGGACGCTTCATCATCCAGCGGAACCGTGGAAATATCGTCGATCAATCCTTCTGGCGGCTCGAACAACTCAGTCCCGTCAGCGGCAATATGCAGATGGCGGCCCGATGCCTTGATCTGGTCAACAGCGTTCTGAATTACGGTCAGGGTTTTCAGGCCCAAAAAGTCGAACTTGACCAGGCCGGCCTGCTCCACCCATTTCATATTGAACTGGGTTGCAGGCATGTCGGACCGCGGATCCTGATACAGCGGTACAAGCTGATCCAGCGGCCTGTCGCCAATCACGACGCCCGCAGCGTGGGTCGATGCATTGCGCAACAACCCCTCGACTTGCTGACCGTAATCCAGCAACCGGGCTACGACCTCTTCGTTTCGGGCTTCTTCGCGCAGACGCGGCTCGTCTGCCAAAGCCTTTTCAATGCTGACAGGTTTGACCCCCTCAACCGGGATCATCTTGGACAGGCGATCCACCTGACCATAGGGCATTTGCAGCACCCGCCCGATGTCACGCACGGCGGCCTTGGACAGCAGCGCACCAAATGTGATGATCTGCCCCACCTTGTCGCGCCCGTATTTGCGCTGCACATACTGGATCACCTCCTCGCGGCGATCCATGCAAAAGTCGATGTCAAAGTCAGGCATCGACACACGTTCGGGGTTCAGGAACCGTTCGAACAGCAGCTGATAGCGCAGCGGATCAAGGTCAGTAATCGTTAGCGCATAGGCCACCAGAGACCCCGCACCCGACCCACGGCCCGGGCCCACCGGGATATTCTGATCCTTGGCCCATTTGATAAAATCCGCAACAATTAGAAAATAGCCGGGGAAACCCATCCCTTCGATAATGCCCAGCTCGAAATCCAGCCGCTTCTCATATTCCTCGACACTGGTCGCATGGGGAATAACTTTCAGACGGTCTTTCAGACCTTCGTGCGCCTGACGCTTAAGCTCTTCAATCTCGTTATCGGCAAACTTTGGCAGAATTGGATCGCGACGATAGGCCATAAATGCGCAGCGCTTGGCAATCTCGACTGTATTTTCAATCGCCTCAGGCAGATCGGCAAACAAGGTCACCATTTCGGACTGGGATTTAAAGTAATGCTGCGCGGTTAGGCGACGGCGGTCTTGTTGTTGGTCGACATAGGCCCCGTCCGCGATGCAGATCAGCGCATCATGCGCCTCGTACATCGTTGTTTTCGGAAAATAAACGTCATTGGTGGCCACCAAGGGAATGCCCATAGCATACGCCATCTCGACAAAGCCCCGCTCGGTCAGGCGTTCCGCCTCGGGCTGGCCGTTTTCGCCCGGATGCCGCTGCAGTTCGACATATAACCTGTCGCCGAAAACCCCGTGCAAACGCTTCATCAGCGCTTCGGCGGCTGGCCCCTGCCCCGTTTGCAGCAACTGCCCCACAGGGCCGCCTGCCCCACCAGTCAAACAAATGATGCCTGCGCTAAATTCCTCAAGCTGGTCTAAGGTCACCTCGGGCAGCGCGCCGCCTTTATCGATGTACAGGCATGAATTCAGCTTCATCAGGTTTTCATACCCGACCTCTGATTGCGCCAAGAGCACGACAGGGGCGGGTTCGCGGGGCTTTTCCCCCGGTTGCGCGGCGACATAGGCCAAATCAACCTGACACCCTATGATTGGCTGAACGCCCGCGCCCGACATGGCGACAGAATATTCCAGCGCCGCGAACATATTGTTGGTGTCCGTCAATGCCATTGCAGGCATGCCTGCTGATTTGCACAGGTCTGGCAGCTTTTTCAGCCGCAACGCGCCTTCCAGTAACGAATATTCGGAATGGGTGCGCAGGTGAATGAATCGGGGTGTATTTGCCATATGCCAAGCTTAAGCGAGCAAACCCCAAGCCGCCATACCCGCTGTCACGTGATGCCCACATTTCCGGCATGGACGGTCTAAACCCTACCGGAATCCGGAAAACCCTTGCCAATCCCCCGCGCTGGCGCATAGCCTCGCTTAGCATTGCCCGCGCCGCGTTCTACGTCGCATCGAACCCCGCGCATTTCTTGGGCCCCGGTACCGCGGCGGAACGAACCTATGGACATCACTTTTCTCCTCAACGGAGAAGTCGTGTCGCTGACCGGCATCTCTCCTACCACAACCCTGCTTGACTGGCTGCGCGAAACGAAACACCTGAGCGGCACCAAAGAAGGCTGCAATGAAGGTGATTGTGGTGCCTGCAGCGTCATGATCAGCGATCAATCTGGCCACCGCGCCTTGAATGGCTGCATCCTGTTCCTTCCTCAAATCAATGGCAAATCCGTTACGACGGTCGAAGGCCTTAGCGCGCCGGATGGCACCCTACACCCGGTTCAACAAACGATGATCGACCACCACGGCAGCCAATGCGGCTTTTGCACGCCCGGTTTTGCCGTCACAATGGCCACTGCCCATTTGAACGGTGCCACAGACCACGACACACAACTGGCCGGAAATCTGTGCCGTTGTACGGGCTACGCTCCCATAATCCGTGCTGCACAAGCCGCCGAAGGCCAGCCCGTTCCCCAACACCTCAAAACCTTAAAGATTCCAAATGGACAAACATCCTCGGGGGGATCGGCGCAGCCGCAAGAGGGCAGACAGCCCCCCCAACATATCCAGCCCAAAACCACCGATGATTTGGCACACTGGTACGCCGCCAACCCTGACGCCACCCTGATCGCTGGGGCCACCGATGTCGGCCTTTGGGTCACCAAACAGTTACGCGACCTCGGTCAGACCGCGTTTTTAAACCAGATTGAGGACCTGCGAGGCATTACCGACGCAGGCGATCACTGGCACGTCGGGGCGACCACTACGATTGCGGATCTCGAGACCCATTTCGCCCCCCATCATCCCAGCCTTGCCGCCATGCTGCGTCGGTACGGGTCAACCCAAGTGCGCAACGCCGCCACCATCGGCGGCAATATCGCGAACGGATCCCCGATCGGTGACGGGTCGCCCGCATTGATCGCTATGGGGGCCACACTTCACTTGCGCCACGGGGACAGTCGCCGCACGCTCCCGCTCCAGGATTTCTTTATCGCCTACGGAAAACAAGACCGAGTTCCCGGAGAATTCGTCGAGGCGATTACGATCCCTAAACAACCCGATACGCTGCGCTGTTACAAACTAAGCAAGCGCTTTGACCAAGACATCTCGGCCGTGTGTGGCTGCCTCAACCTAACCCGCGAGGGTGACACCATCACAGATGCGCGCATCGCGTTCGGTGGCATGGCTGGTACGCCAAAACGGGCCACAAAAACCGAGGCGGCATTGATAGGCCAACCCTTTACCGAGGCAACGTTTCGAACTGCAATGACAGAGATTCCAGTAGATTTTCAACCTCTGTCCGACATGCGCGCCTCTGCCGGATACCGCCTACAAACTGCGCAAAACATGCTGATGCGGTATTTCTTTGAGGCCCAAGGGATTAGCACTGACATACAGGCGGTAACAGCATGAGCGTCGCAAAACCCCTGCCCCATGACGCGGCGAAACTCCATGTTACGGGGGCCGCGCGGTACGTAGATGATATTCCGGTGCCCGCAAATACGCTCCATATCGCGTTTGGTCTGAACAAGATCGCTGCTGGCAAGCTGATATCAATGGACTTAAGCGCGGTGCGTGATGCAGCGGGCGTGGTCGCAGTCCTTACCGCAGACGACCTGGCCTTTGCCAATGATGTCTCGCCCTCCAACCATGACGAACCTTTGCTTGCGACCGATGCCGTGCACTATGCTGGTCAGCCGCTGTTCATGGTGATCGCCACCAGCCATCTGGCAGCACGCCATGCAGCAAGACTTGGGCGTATCGAGATCGAAAAAATCGATCCTATCCTGACCATCGAACAGGCGCTTGCCGTCGACAGCCGGTTCGAGGAAGGCCCGCGCATCTATCAAAAAGGCGATGCTGCGGCGGCTCTGAACAATGCGGCCAACAGCTTGAGCGGCACGATCAACATCGGCGGTCAGGAACACTTTTACCTCGAAGGCCAGGCCGCCCTTGCCTTGCCCCAAGACAATGGCGACATGGTCATCCATTCCTCGACCCAACACCCGACCGAAATTCAGCACAAAGTCGCCGAAGCCCTTGGGCTTCCGATGCACGCCGTACGGGTCGAGACGCGCCGCATGGGGGGTGGGTTTGGCGGCAAGGAAAGCCAAGGCAATGCTTTGGCAGTCGCCTGTGCCATTGCAGCTGCGAAAACCGGTTCGGCCTGCAAAATGCGCTATGACCGTGATGACGACATGATCATAACCGGCAAACGACACGATTTCCGCATTAATTACCACGTAGGGTTCGATGCTGCGGGCCGTATCACCGCGCTTGATTTCACCCACTACACCCGCTGTGGCTGGTCTATGGATCTGTCCTTGCCCGTGGCAGACAGGGCGATGCTGCACGCGGATAACGCTTATCATCTGAATAACATCCGTATCACCTCGCACCGTTTGCGGACCAATACACAAAGTGCGACCGCCTTTCGCGGATTTGGCGGCCCCCAAGGGATTGTTGGAATCGAACGGGTGATGGATCATATCGCCCATCACCTTGGTGCCGATCCACTGGCCGTGCGCCGCGCGAATTTTTATGCTGATGCGCCAAGCGATCATGCGCAGACAACCCCCTACCACCAGCCTGTGACCGACGGGATAATCAACACCCTGACCGACCGGCTGATCGACACGTCTGACTACGCGGCCCGCCGGACAGCCATTGAAGCATGGAACGCCAGCCAGTCTGTTCTGAAACGAGGCATTGCGCTCACGCCGGTAAAATTTGGCATTTCATTTACGCTGACCCACCTCAATCAGGCGGGGGCGCTGGTGCATGTCTATAATGACGGCTCCATACACCTGAACCACGGCGGTACAGAAATGGGCCAAGGCTTGTTTCAAAAAGTCGCCCAAATCGCCGCAAGCCGATTTGGTGTCGATGTCAGCGCGGTCAAGATCACTGCAACCGATACTGGCAAGGTACCCAACACCTCTGCCACTGCGGCATCTTCGGGCACCGATCTGAACGGCATGGCGGTTCAGGCCGCCTGCGATACGATCCGCGACCGCATTGCAGTGCATTTAGCGGAACTGTATCAAACCTCGCCCGATGCTATCAAATTCGCGAATGGTACGGTTGCGATTGGGAACGTTGAAATCACCTTTGCCCAAGCTGCCGCATCTGCCTATGAACACCGTGTTTCCCTTTCATCGACAGGTTTCTACAAGACGCCTGACATTAAATGGGATCGGATCACCGGTAAGGGCAGCCCTTTCTTTTACTTTGCCTATGGTGCTGCGGTGACAGAAGTGGTGATTGATACATTGACTGGTGAAAACCGAATTCTACGGGTTGATATTTTGCATGACGCTGGGGCGTCTCTGAACCCCGCGCTGGACGTTGGACAGATCGAAGGCGGCTATGTCCAAGGGGCCGGATGGCTCACCACCGAAGAGCTGGTGTGGGACGATCAGGGAACGTTAAGAACGCACGCACCATCGACCTATAAAATCCCTGCAATCTCGGACCGGCCGGATATTTTCAATGTTGCCCTATGG
>JAPKCR010000808.1 GCA_026421135.1 Sulfitobacter sp.
CGCGAGAGGCAGAACGGTTGCGCCGCGAAGAGGAGGCACGCCGCATGGCTGATCTTGAGCGCCGCGCGGCAGAAGAACGTGCGTTTCAGGATCGCCGCGTTACCTCCCCTACGATTGCATTTGGCGGAACGTCAGGAGCGAATGAAACCCCGCTTGCCGAGCGCACATTCGGCGAAGTGACAGACTTTGTGTTGAACGGCGCGTTGCCGACCTCCGTCACCCAAGCACAGGTGATCGCCAATCCTTCCAACACCATCATTCAAGGCACGATGATTCAGGCTGTCATGGAAACGGCACTCGACAGCTCTTTGCCCGGCCAAACCCGTGCAGTCGTTTCTGAGGATGTCTTCAGCTTTGACGGATCCCGCATTCTCATCCCACGCGGGTCGCGCCTGATCGGGCGCTATCGCTCGGGGCTAGATATTGCACAGCAGCGCGTCACCATCGCTTGGGACCGGATTATCTTACCGGACAATCAAACCATCCAGATCAGCTCCTTTGGTGGGGATGAACTGGGCCGTTCGGGTGTTACAGGTTTTGTCGACACCCGTTTTGCAGAAAGGTTTGGCTCTGCAGCTCTGATTTCGCTCATTTCGGCGGCCCCAAGTGCGGCGGCAGCCTCTGTAGAAGACGAAGCCGCCGCTGGCGTTCTTGAGGATGTTGGCGATGATCTGGCCGATGCGACTGACAGCGTGATCAGCGACTACCTCTCCATCGGTCCCGTTATCTACGTCGACCAAGGTGCCCGCGTCACCGTCATGGTTGACCGCGATCTCGAGATCTTTTGATCCCATGTCGCTCAGCTATCTTCAAACCTCACTTGATAAGCTGGACGCCGCGTCCCGCGACGATGTCATCGAGATTTGCATCAACCCCGACGGCACTTGCTGGGGCGAATTCCAGGGCGATCACTTCATGCGGCTTCTGGGCCAATCGCTCACAGAAACTGAAGTCAAAGACCTCGGCAATCAGATTGCCTCCAGCGCAAACACCACCATGAGCAAGGACAGGCCCATTGTATCGGTCTCGATTGCCTACAAAGATCGCCCGATCCGCGCGCAGGTCATCACGCCGCCTGCCGTAATGTCGGCCATGTCGATCAGCTTGCGGTTTTTCTCAAGTCTCTCCCTTGAAAAAATTGAGCTGTCGTTTCTGTTTGGCAAAGAGCGCAAGCTTGAAGAGTTGCGGCAAGCGAAAACCCAACAATTGCGCGCAGTCGTAGCATCCGGCGTGATCGACGATGCGCTGGCCTTTTGCGTTGAGAATAGGCTCAACATGATCGTCTCGGGTGGTACGTCGACAGGCAAAACCGTGGCAGCCCGCAAGATACTTTCCCATGTTGGCGCAGAGGAGCGGATCATCACAATCGAGGAGGCCGCCGAGCTTCTGCCCGCTCAACCAAACGTGGTGACGCTGATCGCAAACCGTGATGCTGAATTCCAAACTGCCGATGTTCTGCTCACCGCAACGCTTCGCATGCGACCTGACCGGATCATTCTTGGCGAGGTCCGCGGCAAAGAGGCCATGACCTTCTTGGAAGCCATCAACACGGGTCATGGCGGATCAATGACCACGCTACATGCCGAAACCCCGCAACTGGCCGTGCAGCGATTGGCGATCGCCGCCCTCAAAACCGAAATTCCGATGACCTATGCGGACATGGTGCGATACATCGAGAATTCCATCG
>JAPKCR010000809.1 GCA_026421135.1 Sulfitobacter sp.
CGAGCTTTCGGTCATTCCGTACCCTTCGAGGACAGGCACACCAATCGCTTGATACCATTTTAGCAGATCAGGTGAGATTGGTGCCGCACCAGTGCCCCCTCTGCGCAAACGGTCCATCCCAATCATACGCCGTAGGTTCTGCAGCAAGGCAAAATTCCAAAATCGGTAAGCAAGGTTTGCCCCAAAGGTCAAAGGCTTGCCTGTGGCCAGACATTCTGCACGCGCACCGCCGGCCTTCAAGGCTTGGCCATAGGCCCATTTTTGAACGATCGTCGCATCACCAATTCGAATTGCGACCTGAGAATAAATTTTTTCCCAGAGGCGCGGTACAGCGACAAAGGTTTGTGGGCTGACCTCTTGCAGATTATCGAAAATCGTTTCTGGACTTTCCGCAAAATTGATGGTGGAGGCCGCTGCGATCGGAGCATTAACAGAGAAGACCCGCTCCAGAATGTGGCACAGGGGCAAAAAGCAAAGCTGATCATCGGTGTCAAAGACAGGCGCGTCGCGCAATCCAGCCGAGACGGAATACATCAAGTTACCATGGCTGATCATAGCCCCTTTGGGCTTGCCTGTCGTGCCAGAGGTATAGACTAGAATCGCGGTGTCCTTAGGTGCTGTCAGGTCAATCGAAGTTTCAAAAGCTTGGGGATTTTCCGCATCATATGCTGCTCCAATTTGATAAAGTTCATCCAAAAACATGACCTGTGGGTCAGTAAAGCCATAAAGACCGTCGCGTTCGATCACTATGACCTTTGCTAGGCCAGGCATCTGATCACGGACCTGCAAAAACTTATCCAACTGCTCATCGTTTTCAACGAGCAGGAACCGGCTGTCAGAGTTGTTGACGAGATACACTAGCTGACTAGCTGAATCTGTGGTGTAAACGCCAGAGCAAATCCCGCCCACAGACTGAACGCCCATATCCGTATACATCCACTCCTTATTGTCCTCAGACAGGATTGTAACGATTTCACCGCGTTTGAGGCCCAGGGATACAAGACCAAGACCAAGATGCTTGGCGCAGTTAAAATAGTCTTCCCATGAATGGGATCGCCAGATGCCTAATGTCTTTGCACGGTGTGCCGTGCGTGTTCTGAGCGTTTGGGCACGCAGCCGGAACAGCTTTGGAGTAGTGTCCATGCCATCGATGTAGAACGGACCTAGGGACAGATCGGCGTTGATCATGATCCCATTCACTTTTTCCTGAGGAGGGAGTGTGTTTGTCATATTTAAACCCTACCTCCACGTCTTGCGTTGTTTCCAGCGACGCTGCCCGCGCTGGTTTTCATCTTGACTGACGCCAAGATAGAATTCTTGGATGTCTTTGGAAGTGGCCAGAACCTCAGCCGTATCGTTCATTACGATGCGGCCCAGTTCCATCACATACCCATAGTCAGCAGCATCAAGGGCCACCTTGGCATTCTGTTCAACCAACATCATAGTGACTTTCTGCTCTTTGTTTAGTCTAACAATGATCTCAAATATTTCCTGAGTTAGCATTGGTGAGAGTCCAAGGCTCGGCTCGTCAAGCAGCATAAGTTTGGGAAGCGACATCAACCCGCGACCGATCGCCAGCATTTGTTGCTGTCCACCAGACAGAGTGCCCGCGCGTTGATTGCGCCGATCTTTGAGGATTGGAAAGTAGGAATAAACCATTTCCTCATCGTCCGTGATCGAGCTGTG